>CAIVGD010000122.1 GCA_903905395.1 uncultured Verrucomicrobiota bacterium | reverse complement strand
CGGCGACGCCGGGCGAGCTGGTCACATTGCCGGCGGATACGCAAATCGCGCGGCGGGAATATCTGGATGCGGGGGGGGATCGGATTATGGCTTCGATTGTTTTGAGCGGAGGAGAGAAGCGGAGCATTCATCGGCCCGAAGTGTGTCTGCCGGCGCAGGGCTGGAGCATGCGGGGCGGCCGAGTGGAGGATATTCCGCTGGCGGACGGTCGGGACCTGAAGGTGATGAACCTGAGTTTGGTGCGGGATGTGGAGGTGGCGCAGGGGGATCGGCGCAAACTGTACGCCAACTACTTCTACTGGTTTGTGGGCAACAATGTGACGACCCCGTACCATTGGAGTCGGGTCTTTCTGACAAGTTTTGATCGGATTACAAAGAATCTAAATCACCGCTGGGCGTACGTGATTGTGATGTCGGTGGTGACGGAGGGGTACGTGCCGTTGGGGAAGAATGAGACGCAGACGGTGGAGATGCTGAAGCATTTTACGGCGGAGATTGCGCCTTCGTTTATGCGGGGCGAAAGCCGAGCTGCAGGCCCCTGATTTCCGCCTTGCGGTATGGGGGGGAATGGAGGCAGGATTTTCCGCTTAACCCCCAACCAAAAGGACACACATTATGAAATCAATTCTCCGCATCCTCCTCGCCACCCTGATCGTGCTACCCGGAGCCAGCTTGCGCTCCGAATCTCTCGACAAGCTCATTCCCCAATGCACCGAGATTGTGAAAAAGATGAACGGGGACGACATGATCAATCAAGATTTGCTGAAGGCCGCCAAAGGGGTGGTCATCATGAACGTGACGAGTTTTTCCATCGGCATCGGCGGATCGGGGGGTGACGGAATCCTTCTGGCCCGGACCAAGGATGGTTGGAGCGGCCCCTGTGAGGTGACGACCAGTGGCGGGACGATCGGGATCGACTTCGGCGGCGCGGACAATGATTACGTCATCCTGCTAATGACCGATGCGGCGATCGGAAAGTGGGCAAACAAGGAAGACTTCGGAAGCTCGTCCGCTTCGGCGGTCTGCGGGCCGAAGGGTGGGGCGGCGGTGGACGCTACGATGAAAGACAAGGAGTTCTACGTTTATATCTGGAACAAAGGGGCAAAACTAGGTGCCAACTTTGGAGGTTTTAGCGTGGATATTCCTGCAGGCCCGAATGCCGACTTCTACGAAAAGCCGATGGTGAGCGCGAAGGACATCGTGAACAACGACGTGAAAGTGCCTGACAGCAAAAAGGACATGCTCACCCGTCTGTACGGTCTGCTGAAGTAATCTCATCCCATCCAATCCGAACGAAAGGAATTCAATAAAATGAATCTAATCCTCGTTACCCTTCTTGCCGTTTTAACACTTCTCCCAAATGTGGGGCGGACACAAAACTCGGAGTCCCTGAACATTGCCTCGGATCAGGCGGAGAGCATGGCGAAGCTGGATATACTGATGGGGCGCGCCCAGAAGCGATTGAGCTACGTCATGACCAACCTGGCTGAATTGACCGACTCGAACGATTCGAACAACTCGTTCGACAACTTCAAAGACAATCTGGATGACCTGCAGAGCATCCGTAGCGACATCAAGGATCGTGCGGAAAAGGTGCGGGATCTGCAGGGGAAAAGAATCGCCGCCTGGACCAGGGAAGTCTCCGGGATGTTGGACAAGGACATGAGGAAGCTGACGAATGACCAGATCGACAAGGCCAAGGTGGATTTCGATGTTTTAGACAAGCAGTTGCGCGAAGTGGGTGGAGATGCCAACGATCTGACGGCTCTTTTACTGGACTTGAAAAAGTACTTTTCCTCGTCCTTTACGCCGGATTCGATCAAGACTTGTGCGCCGATGATAGAGAAGGCCAGAGCCTCCGGGCAGGAAATGGTGAAAAGTGTCGATGTACTTCGGGACAACCTTTCCAAGCAGAAGAAAGAGGTGAAGGGAACTTCTTCGTCTTAAGGCGAATCGATTTCAACTTCACGGGCTGGCCAAGGTGCCGGCGTGGGTGACGGAAAGGGCGAGAGCACGAGAGTGATCTCGCCCTTCGTCTTTTCGCCAAACTTGGAGGCGACTTCGGCGGGGGAACCGACAAAAACCTCCTCGAATTTCTTGGTGAGTTCCCGGGCCACGCAGATGCGGGCGATGGACGGGAAAATTTCCGTGATGGCGAGGAGGGTGCGGGCGAGGCGGTGGGGAGATTCAAAATAGATGGAGGTGTGATCACGGGCGGCGGCGAGGGTGAGTTCTTTCTGGCGACCGCCTGACTTGGGTGGGAGAAAGCCGCCGAAATAAAAAGGGAGGGCGGGCAGGCCGCTGGCGATGAGAGCGTGGAGGACGGCGGAGGGGCCGGGGATGACCTCGATGGGGAGATTTTCGCGGCGGGCGGCGCGGATGATTCGTTCCCCTGGATCGGAGATGCTGGGCATGCCCGAATCGGTGACGAGGGCGATGGTTTGGCCGGAGCGGAGGCGGCCGAGAATTTCAGACTCGCGGGAGGCCTCGTTAAATTTCTGGTAGCTGAGGAAGGGTTTCTTAAGGCCCAGGTGCTGGAGGAGAAGGCCGGTGCGGCGGGTATCCTCGGCGGCGACCAGATCGGCGG
>CAIVGD010000121.1 GCA_903905395.1 uncultured Verrucomicrobiota bacterium | reverse complement strand
TTCGCTTCTTCGGCTGGTACGTTGTTGATGGAAGGTCAGCTTGATAACCGCGCCCTTTCCCCTGCTAAACCTTTCGATGTGATTTCTTTCAGTGCAGGTCCTACTAATTATAGTTCGGACCCCGGGACCACCTTTAACGTTCAGATTAACGCCGCCAGCGTAACGAATGTTGATGGCATTTTGGATGAATTAAAATTGCCATTCACTATTCCTGGCGGTTTAGCCCTTAATGGATCCTGCCATTACGAATGTCTTGACCCTCGATTTAATTGGAATTTAGCTGATGCTAATAATTGGAAAACAACAAGTGATTATACATTTGGGGATACAAATCAATGGACAAAAATTGAAAAACCCATCCACGGTGATTGGGATCAAGATTCAGCTATGTATGTCGCCAATGGCCCCTTGAAATCGGCGGGCGAACTGGGCTATCTGGCTTATGCTCCCTGGAAAACAGTTAAACTTTATGGCCCGAATTGTCAGCGGGTGCTGGATTTATTTGCCATCGGAACGAACACGATGGATACGTTTGTCACCAACACGATCTGGCGCGGGCGCGTGAACCCGAATACCACTATTCTCGACGCTTTGAGCACCGTGTTTAATAATATGGCTGTGGACAATTGCACAAACGATGCGAGCCCGCCTCATTTGTCATGGACCGAGGCAACCAATGTTGCCAGTCGTATTCAGGCCAACGCGCAAATTTACGGATTCTATACGAATTTGTCCGACATAGGTCGGAATTTTATGGTATTTCCAACCTCGGCCACCAATGAACTGCAAAAAGAGTCCATTTTCCGCAACACCTGCGGCCTCTTGAGCGTCCGGCAGAATCTGTTCACGATCATCATCGAGGCGCATGTGGCCTCGGGCGGGAATATCCCGCTCCACCCGGTCCGCCAGCGCGCCGTGGCCCTGGTCTGGCGCGATCCCTATACCGGCGAGATGTTCGTGCGCTCGATTAAATGGCTCCGGGACTGAAGAAGCCCTCCTTAGAAGTTTTCCCGTCAAGATACGCGTTTTTGCGTGTATGTGTGGAGCCGGGGTGCCCTCACCCCGGACCGGCCTGAGGGCAGGCCGGCTCCTTATATTCCTTGGCGGCTTGGCGGCTTGGCGTGAGACATGGCTTCATCTTGCTTTGAAATTTCATCGCTGGCCGCCGCTTTCGGGTAGAGTTTCTGCGCACACTTTGGGCAGAGGCCGTGGGTGAACACGGCGGAGGAATGCTGCTGAATGTAGAATTCCACCTGGTGCCAGTAGCCTTTGTCGTCCCGGATATGTTTGCAGGAGGCGCAAATCGGCAGTAAGCCGCTCAACGTTTTCACATCGGCCAAAGCCTCCCGGAGCTGGGCAATCAGTTTGTCTTTCTCCATGAGCGTCTGTTTGCGTTCGATCGAGTACCGGATCGAGCGCGCCAACATGGTGTAATCCACCATGCTCTTCACCAGATAATCCTGGGCGCCTTCGCGCACAATCCTGATGGCCAGCTCCTTGTCGTCTATTCCGGTCAACACAATGACAGGTATTGCCGAGACATGCTCATGAAGCATGATAAAAGTGTTGTATCCCGAGCTGTCCGGCAGGGTCAGGTCGAGGAGCACAACATCAATCCCGCCGTGTGCCAGTGCTTTCAGGCCGTGGGCCAGATTGTCCGCATGCAGAATTTCCATCGCGTTCTCCGGCTCTTCCCGCAGAATTTCCATGATAAGCTGGGTGTCGGCCGGATCATCCTCAATCAAAAGCACCGTGCAGTTTTTTGTCGTCATATTTGGTTGCTCTCCTTATCCGTCTTGCGGCGGGATTTTTTTGCGTTTGGACCACCATCAGGAACAAACCTAACCGTTTTAGCATTTCCGTGAACCTTTCATATTCCGGCTTCTCGTCCGGCCGCCGGCAGGGCTAGGAAAAACCGACTGCCCTTGCCGATTTCCGACTCCATCCATACTGTGCCGCCATGCCGCTCCACGATCCGCTGAACCGCCGTCAAGCCGATACCCTCCCCCGCGACACTTCCCTGCGGGTCGAGCCGGTAAAACAGATTCCATATTTTCTGCTGGTGCTCCGGCGCCACGCCCAGCCCGTTATCCTCGACGCAATATACCGTGCACGCGTCTTCCCGGCGGCCCCCGCCGGGGTGCCGGCCCACGCCGGGGTTCCGGCCCCAGATCCGCACGCGCAGGGGCCGAACGCTGTCACGGTATTTGGTGGCATTATCCAGCAGGTTTGAAAAGACCTGATTGATCAGCGCTGCATCGGCCCGGCAATCCGGCAAGGCGTCCACC
>CAIVGD010000120.1 GCA_903905395.1 uncultured Verrucomicrobiota bacterium | reverse complement strand
GGCGGCGACGAGGTCGAGCTTGGCAGATAAGCCCAGAGATTTGAACATCTGCCGACAGTCTTCCCAAGTCAGTCCAAAGGCCCGCACATCCGCCAACCCGAGCCGAGAAACGACTTCAACCAAAGATTCCGCCTCCCCTTCCCCAAAATCCCCGTCCATCATGGCCTTTTCCGCCCAGTCCACCAGCTTCTCCAAGGGCAAACCGCCCCGAAGGTAATCGGCCAGCTTGCGGGCCACCACATCACGGCTGATTGTCATGGAATTAGCTTAAGCCTGTTTATGCCCTTTATCAACCGGGTACTTTTCATGTGTTTCCCATAAATTTCCTCTTTCATCAAAGATTTCCTGCCAGAATTTTACCGTCTGCTCCTTGCCGTCCACCTGCTTGCAATAGACCGCTTCCCACCCCCTTTGTCCGGCAACAGTTCTTCGGTAAAGGCGACCGCCGTCCTTTAAATTTTCCCACTTCTTAAAACGTTTTTCGTTTTGTTCCCGTGGACTCATGGGTTAAGGGGAACTGGATGTGAGAATGTGGGGGAGATGATTATTGATTCTTAATTTTGGATTTTTGATTGAAGAATTTAAAGAGGCGAGAAAGTGGGAAGGTGAGTAGGAAGAAGTGGCGGAATCAGGCGTAGATTAGTTTTCCTCGTGGTTCGGGTAATGTGCGTCCGTCTGCCTGCGCGCTTTCGACCCAGAGAGAAGCGGCGCGCTCGGCTTGCTGGAGGGCTTCTTGTTTGGTTCGGCCATGAGCCTTGCAGCCCGGCAACTCGGGCACTTCGACCACAAAGATTTCGTCTTGCTGATCCCAGTAAATGATCGTCTCGTACTTAGTTTCCGTCATGGGTTTTTATTTTTTGTGGGGGCAGACGACCGCGAGTTTAAGTTTAAGTTGAAGAAATGGAAAAGTGGGAAGGTGAGTAGTTAGTAGTGAGCTTTGAAATACTACTTACTGCTTACTTCTGTTTACTACCCACTTCGGCTTACTCCTTGCTGGGCGGGAGGCGGCCTTCGCGGATGGCACGCTGCCGGTTGATCTTAAAGCGTAGGGACAAAGTTTCCGCATCCTCTAACCAGCGGATTTTTTCAACCATGGTCATCCTGGCCCCCGCCTGCAGAACTGCACGCTCCGCCCCCTCATACGTGCACTCTTTCCAAGCCGGATGTTGCTCTAATTCCTCAAGGGTCATTGGGTTTCTTCAATTTTTCCAAGCATTTCAAGATCCAGCAAGTCCTTGGGCCGAGCGGCCTCTTTTTTCATCCGGACCAGGGTGCTTTTAGTGACGACTTTTGCCTTTAGATTCGGTGCAATTTCATGGAGTTCCGCTGATGCGTATTCTTGGTCAAATTCGAAAGGCTCTTGTACAAAAATATCCACCGGCGTTCTCCTGTGCTCATCGCTCCAAAACTGCAGAACCAGCATACCTTTCTCTTTTTGCCACTTTTCCCGAAGGTTGGCGTCGGCGAACTGCTGGGCTGTAATCGGCACCCGTGCCTGATATCCCAGTCCTCGTAGGGCCTCCCAGGCCGCTTGGATATTCGCGCTCTCCAATTGAATCACCAAATCCAGATCGATCGTGAAACGCACATACCCGTGAGCATTGACGGCGAGGCCTCCCGCAATGAGGTAGCGAACCTTGGCTTGGTTCAGCGCCGAGATAACCGCCTCGATACTACAGGTTTCCATGGGCCTAGCTTTCCGTGCTTCTCAAATTCGATTAAAGCTAAACAGCGTAATGCATGGGGATGGGGCTTGTAGCTGTTGACTTCTGAGTCAGCGAAAGGCTAACGGCGACAGAAGGGAAGAAGTTTAAATGTACGAAGGTTCGAATGTTAGAAGGTGGGAAGGGAGCTTTTAGCTGTTGGGCAATTGTGATTAAGGACGCGGAAGACCGCTAGTTTAAGTTTAAGATTAAGTTGAAGTCATAATGGAGTGCGAAAGTGAGTAGTGGGTAGTGACTAGTGATTGGCCCTGCTTTGTTGTAAACACGCTGCCGCCCTTGGCCGATCGGTCCCGCTTGCGCGAGTCCGAGACTTTCCAGCTTCCACCTGATCTGTGTCTGCTCCATTCGATCTTCCCCACCATTGGGGAATCGACGGTGCCTCCTGTCCTGTTATCTGCGGGTGAACAGAGGCATCGTCCTCAGAAATCCTGAAACGAGTGGCAAAAGTTTTTTCCCGTGTTTATTCCAGCGGCGCAGGACTTCGAGTTTTTCGGCCAAGGCGGGCCGTTGGGCGTCCTCAGAGTGCTGTAAGTGATCTAGTTCCGACTCCATATCCTTGAGGGCTGGGACGATCCTTAGTTTCACAAAGTTCTCCACCGCTAGGCGGAGGTGGTCCTGGGTAACAAATTTTTCGGCCCGGGTTCCGTTTGTTTCGACTAATTGGATTGCCCAAAGTTCGCGCAGGAGGCGAAGTCCTTGGCTGACGGAGCCACGGCTGGCTCCCGTTTGAGTACAGATTTCCGCCGCCTCGACGGGCGTGTCGGAAAGAAATATGACGCCGTAGATCTGGCCGACCGAATCGGGCAATCCAACCAGCTTGGTCAGACGGACAAAGAGGGAAAGAATGCGCGCATCGGAATTTATGCGTTGGGCGGGGGTCGAATAATTAAGAACTGGGGCGGACTTGTCGCGATGGAGCAACCTGACCATCTGGAGTTTATACAGGATTATCCACTGTGTTTCAATTGAAAATGAAAAATGTATTACGTTGATTGGGAATGTGTTGGGAGAGTGGAGCAGTAGGTTAAAGTCGAGGGGGTATCGTCCTTATCTCCAAAGGGAAGCCATAATCACTAACTGGTAGGGAAGTTGATTTTCTGCTAACCATGGAAAATGCAAGAGCTGAAAAAGATCTGGGCGTTTGGGCTTCCTTATCTACGTCCCTACATGCCCAGATTCGTTCTTGGGATCGCTTTAAGCATCTTTTTTGGTATTTCGAACGGGCTTTTCGTGGTGTCGGTCAACACCATATTTAATCGGCTGACCCCAATGTCCGCAGTAACGGCCAAACCATCTGTCACCGAAGCTCCCGTCGCAGTTCCAGCGAATGAATCTTTTGGCAAAAAGATGAAAGCTCTTTGGAAGAAAAAGACCACATGTATTGGAGAAAGCTTCAAACAGACCTCTAACGAATGGCTACCGCGAGTGGGCCAGAAGATCACTTGGAAGCAGTTGCTGGGGGGATTTTCCCTGCTTCCGCTGGTGATGGGTTTTCGCGCGATGGCCAGCTACTTCAGCACGTACTGTCTGACCTGGGTGAGTGCCCGGGTGATCCGGGACATGCAGGTGGCCGCTTTACGCAAGGCCCAAGAACTTTCCATGGCCTTTTTCCAAAAAATGCCAGTGGCGGATCTCTACGCGAGGATTACTTCCGATACCAACGCCATATACACAGCGATGACGAACGGGTTTATAGATACCGTCCGAGAGCCCTTTGCTATTTTGAGCATCCTAATCAGCATGCTGGTGATTGATTGGAAGCTGACACTGATTTCGGTCTGCATGCTGCCCCTCGTTGCTATCCCCGTGGTTTCTAGTGGGCGTCGGCTTAAGGCCCTCACCCAGCGTTTCACCGGCCTGACGGTGACCCAGAGCGGAGGCTTGCTTGAGGCTCTGGCGGCTGTTCGGATCGTGAAAGCCTACGCGATGGAGGCTTTGCAGCTCCGCTCGTTCCGAGAGCAGGCGAATATCGGCGTGACGATGAGCGTAAAGACGGCGCAAACGCGCAATCTGCTCAATCCCTTAATCGAAATCCTGTCCATGCTGGGCGTGGGTTTCTTGCTGGTTTTTGTGTTCAGCACGAATGCAAAACCCGGGAATCTGGTGGCGTTTCTCACCGCCCTCCTCCTCGCTCCTCTTTCCATCAAGCGGATCGCCAACCTGCATCTCACCCTTCAGATGACCAGCGTCAGCACGAAACGGCTGGAGGAGCTGTTTTCGGAAAAACCCACGGTGGTCGAACCAACCAGCCCCCGCCCCATAAAATCCTTCCGAGAAGGGATTCGTCTAGAGAATGTGACCTTTTCCTATGGTCACACCGATGTTTTGCACGAGATCAGTTTTGAAATTCCGAAAGGGAAAAAGATTGGTCTCGCGGGGGAGAGCGGTTCAGGCAAGAGCACCCTGATCAATCTTCTGATGCGATTTTACGATCCGACAAGGGGAAAGGTGCTTTTTGATGGGCACGATCTGCGGGAGTACGCCAGCAAGGATCTGCTACATCGGATGGCACTCGTAAGCCAAGATGTGGTCCTCTTTAATCTTCCGGTCGGCATCAATATCGGTTTTGGCAAGGAGGGGGCGACCCAGCATGAGATAGAGCAGGCGGCCAAGCGGGCCTACGCCCACGACTTCATTATGCAAATGCCAGGAGGCTATAACGCGCCGGCCGGTGAACGGGGCCAGTTTCTTTCGGGCGGCCAGAAAGCCCGCGTGGCGATTGCCCGTGCCTTTGTCCGTAACGCACCGATTTTGGTTCTCGATGAGGCCACGGCAGCACTCGACTCAAAGTCGGAAGCCGAGGTCCAGGGGGCGATCGATTCCCTGGAAGAGGGCCGGACGGTAATCTGCATTGCGCACCGTCTTTCCACTCTGGCCAATATGGATGAGATTATTGTCTTGG
>CAIVGD010000119.1 GCA_903905395.1 uncultured Verrucomicrobiota bacterium | reverse complement strand
GGCGCAACGCGGCGCCCAGCAGCACCGGCACTTCGTTGTGCTCCCACGGGTGTAGGTTGATGATCGCGCCATCGGGGAAGAGCTGCGTTACCCCGGGCGCATAGATACCGAAATGCGTGCGGCTGTCCTCGGCCGTCTCAGGGCCGGAATGGCCGGCGACCCAGATGATTTTACCGACCTTGAGGTCGCAGTCCTGTGCCAACTGGCTGAAGAGCCGCATCGGGCCGTACTTCAGGTAGGAGAAGGAGCCATAGGTGGAGCATGCACCCCAGAAGCCGTCAAAGTTATGTTTAGGGTCGCGGGCGAAGTTTACTGTCGTCATACCGATGAGGATGCCGGCATTGGCAAACTCGGTGATCTCCTGCGGCAAGAGGACGCCATCAGGCGATCCAAAGCGTTCATACCAGCCGTAGCCCGGGAAGTCGCCGTAGCGCTCGGCGAAACCGTTAATGTTGGTTGAGCCGGAGAGGTCTGCTGAGGCCACCAGAAAGAGCGGCCGGCCATATTCCATGGCTCCGAACGCGTTGACCCACGCGCCCCATTTGGCGAAGGCCGCACGGTTGGCCGCCGACGCGCCAGGAGCGACGTAAAGGTCGGCCGGGTAGTTGCGGAAGTCGTACAGGCGTTCGTCATCGAAGGGGATAGCAGCTTTTTTGGCACCGGTAGGTGCTGGAGCAGCGAGTTTGAAGCTAGGTATTTCCTCGGGCACGCTGTCACCCAACGTCACTAGGCGGTCGGCGAGGTAGTCCACCAACGCCGGGTCACGGCGCAGCACGTCGATCACGGCGTTAAGGTTGACCTTGAATTCTTCCAGCTGCGCGGCTGGATCGGCGGGTGCCGCACCGCCGAAGTTGATGAACTGGGCGGCGTATTGCTCGGCGAACGGCCGTTTGGTCTCCCAAAAAATTTCCGAGTTCATCTTGTGAGGCACGCCGTGGACTGGGTTATCGTACTTGAGATAGCCACGGCCCTTGCGTGTTTTGAACCATGCTGCGCTGGGACGGCGGTCTGGATTATCACCGCGCGTCAGCTCTAGGATCGCCTGAGTCACGGGTTCCCAGTCCATGCCCTGCTCAGTGCCGAGCACGCGCCAGCCGTGGCCGGTGAACCAGTCGGCCGGCGCACCAGGCATGGCCGCGCTGACTGGGTGGTCGTCGATGCCGAAGTCGTTCCAATCGATAAGGAAGTAGAGGTTGTCCAGCGCTAGGCCCCAGGCCGAGTTCAGCGTCTCGAAAACGCCGCCGGGGGTAAGCCCGCCCTCGCCCTCCAAAAAGAATACGTTCACGCCTTGAGCCCCCGCACGCTTGAGCGCCAGTGCCTCGCCCGCAGCGGCTGGGCCGCCATGACCGGACGGCCCAGTGTTGAACTTAATAAAGAGGGTTTTGCCCGCCATCTCGGCGTGGCCAGAGAGGCCGCCACGGCGTCGAAAGCCGAGCAGGTCCTCCCAATAAAGGGTGCTTCCAGCCCCGCCGGTGGTCGTGTAGCGCGCGTCGCCGGTTTGCCTATGTTTGATGCGTAGAGCCTCGTTGAGCACGGCCAAGGTGCAATAGACGAGCGGGATCGTGTGCCCCGCGCCGAGGACGAAGCGGTCGCCGAAACGTTTCTCCGGTTGGCGGATATCCCACCGCATCGCTCCGCCGAGCATAGTGGAGATTAGGATATGCGCTTTGGAGCGTGACCCGCCTGGGTGGCCGCTCTGGCGGTAGTTGAGGGTGATGTCCAGAAGTTGGTCGATTAGGTCTTTGGTTTTTTCCCAGTAAGCAAACCCAGTGGACAGGTCTTGCAGTTGTTGCTTAAGAACATCGGACATATGAATCTGATTTTGAAAGGAAATCGCTTTTGGCCCTCTGGGACGTTGGCTCAGAGTTTCAAGCCGGAAGCGGAGCTTCACATGTGAGCAGACTGGTTAAGGGTGGCTTTGGAGTCAAGCGATCGCAGTTTTTAAGTTGGAGGGATCGGCCCCATCCAAAAACTACTGGTCCGGTGGTGCGGTTGACTGGAAATCTGCAAGAGCAAGGGGAGGTTTTTTGACTGAAAGCCAAAACCATGAAAACGGAGCGGGAAAATGGATGTTGAATTTGATTTCCGATCCAGAAAGAAGTCAAAACAGACCTATGACCACATTTCTCCTTTTGCTTTGTGTGTGGGCGGGATTATGCGGTAGTTAGGCATCAAGAAAGATTGAAGGTTTTGGGAGTAAAGAGGCTGGGAAGGTTGTAGGGTCGGGCAATGGGGCTGGTAAGGTTTCTTTTGGCGGCGGCGGTGGTGTTCCATCACTCCAATGTGCCGTGGAATCTGCCGATCGTGGATGGGCACCAGGCGGTCCGGCTTTTTTATATTATTTCAGGATTTTACATGGCGCTGATTCTGGAAAAAAAATACCCCGCAACCCGCGAGGGGCTCTGGCTGTTCTACACGAACCGGGCGGCAAGGATTTTCCCCACTTACTGGATGGTTCTGCTTGGAGCCGTGCTTTTTTACGGACTCGGATGGCTGTGGTTGGGAAGGACACCCGAACGGCTGGGCTGGTATGCGCCCCTTCACGAGAACGGACACGGGACTTTTCTGGCCGGATTGGGATTTAGTCAACTAACCCTATTTGGCTTGGACTGGTTTTCTTTGTTCGATTATCAGGGATCCCAACTCGGATGGGCTGGAACGGTGTCAGGGGGTCGGACAGCAGGATTTTTATGCCTCGTGCCCCAGGCTTGGACTCTGGCGGTGGAACTGTGTTTTTACCTGTGCGCTCCTTGGCTGGCACGGCGGCGAACCGGGGCCTTGACGATAGTTTGCGTGGTTGGATTCGCCGTCAGGATCGGTTTGATCATCTGGAAACCAGCGACAACAGCCGCTTGGAATTATTACTGGTTTCCCCTGCAACTGCCTTTCTTCCTACTGGGAATTTTGAGTTATCGCTGGGGCGGACTCACCTTGAATTTTTGGGGAAAGACCGCTGTGAACAGGATAGCCAAGGGATGCGGACTGGCGCTCATCCTCGGGTACCAGTTGATGCCGGCTGGGCTGGATCAGGTGATTTCCTGCATCGGCCTCGCTCTGGTGTTGCCGGGCCTTCTCCATGGGGAGAGCAGTTGGCTAAGAAGCGTTGGGGAGTTGAGTTATCCGATTTACCTCGTCCACATTCTCATGAAGTGGATTTTGCTGAGCCTCAATGGCGTCGAGCGCACAGGACAGCAAGAGGTGCAGGGCTGGCTGCTGTTGACCGTTTCATTGGTGGTGGCATTTGCCATGGAAAAACTGGTCGAAGGAAGGATTGAGAAATGGAGGCAATCAAGAATTTACAGGGAGCAAACAGCATAGGCAACGAGTGGAGAGCAATGCGCCTGCCGAAATAGCAAATTGGGTAAGCTCAGGTTGAGGGAGTTTGGAGGGTTTTTTTGTGGGATGGACGTTCCCACATTCCCAAGAACGTGGGAATGACGGGGAGGGGGTAGGGGACATTATGGCTTTATGAATAATGTCGAAATGTCGTGGATGCGGATTTTTAGTGGGGGTAAAGGGATTAGCATATTTGCAAATAT
>CAIVGD010000118.1 GCA_903905395.1 uncultured Verrucomicrobiota bacterium | reverse complement strand
CCTCTAAATTAAATATATTAAATATATTAAAAAAAACGCACCATTTCCCTTTTTGCTCGGTTTAATCCTTATGGGCCTCCCTTATCGTCGTTGGATCCGCGAAAACCTCCTCAGGGAGGAGCCCGGCCCCATCCTCTCCGAATCCATCCTCCAACGGATCTGGTTTGAATCCCTCTTTCGGAATCCGCTGAAAACCCTTTCCGGCGAACTCATCACCCTGCGTCAGCCCGGCTTCTGGAATCACCGGGCCGGACCCGACTTCCTTCATGCCTCTTTTCTTGCCGGCGATGGCTCCGTCATCACCGGGGATGTGGAAATCCATCGCCACTCCTCCGATTGGGATGCCCACCGGCACTCTTCCAACCCCGCCTACCGCAATGTCGTCCTCCACGTCTTCTGGCAGGCCGACCCCGCGATTTCCGATACTCCCTCCATTCAAATCCGCCCCATCGCCCTCGAACATCAGCTCGCCGCCCCCCTGACGGAGCTCATTTCTCTTTTCCACGCCACCCCCGGTGAAATCGCCGGAGGGGAAAAACCCGGCCGCTGCCACCAGATTCTGCTCGCCCTGTCCTCCGATCAACTCCGCGAAGTTCTGGAGGAAGCCGGCTGGCATCGCCTCCGACAACGCCGTGTTTTGGCCACCGCCCGCATCTCCGCCCACGGATTCGAACAGGCCGTCTGGGTCGCGTTGGCCGAAGGCCTTGGCTTTTCCGAAAATCGCGAACCCTTCGCCTCCCTCGCCCGAGCCGTGCCCATCGCCGATCTTCTTCAACTCCCCACCCGACTGGATCGGGAGTCTCTTCTCTACGGCGTGGCCGGACTTCTGCCCGATCCCACCCGCACAAAATGCTCTCCACGGGCCTTGCCCCTTCTCAAAGAACTTTGGAGCCGATGGTGGCCTCATCGCGAAACATGGAGCGACCGGGTTCTCCCCCACTCCTGCTGGCGAATGGGTTCCACCCGGCCCAATAACTCTCCTCTCCGACGCATGGCCGCACTGTCGTTTTTCTCCGATCCTCCGACCTGGCAGGGATGGATCGATTCAGTTCGACGGGGCGAATCCGATAATTTTTTAAATACGCTCAAATCCGCATCCCACTCTTTCTGGGACCAGCACGCGGGGTGGGATGGACGCATCTTATCCTCCCCCTCCCGGCTCGTCGGGTTGGACCGCGCCACCGCCCTTCTTTTCCAAGTTCTCGCTCCCCTGACCGAACTTCCCGAGGACGAACTGGATCGTCGGATGAAGGGTTGGCCTCCTGGCGGGGATGCGGGCCTTCTGCGCTCTGCTAGTGTCCGACTTCTCAGCGTCCCCTTTCCTCCACCCGATGTCCGATCTCATCTCGCCCGCGAGGGCCTCCTCCAGATCTACAAGGACTTTTGCCGGGCGAAACCGTGTGGCGATTGTTCCATGCCCGAGTTTTTGAATAACCGGTAGGGACGCCCGTCCTAGTCGTCCGATTGTCAGACGACACCCTCGGGGTCAGAGGTCGAAATCGTTAAAATACGCCGTTTTTATCCTCGAAATTTGGGTTAAATAACTAGCTAACAACAACATCGGTGGGGTCAGAGGTCGAAATCCCTTCGCCCTTTGCCCTCAATCGGCTCGTAGTCCGCCCAATCGCGCAGATCGTAGTGCCACCACTCGTCAGGCACGCCGGAAAATCCGGCACGAAACATCGCTTGCCGCAAAATCCGTGCCCTTCGTCCAACCTCCTTCGGCACGTCGGAAAAATCCTCATCCGCCTTCGCGCTGAACTCATCATGATCGCTCGGCATTTCCAGGGTTTTCCCACTCAGGTCAGCCAGGGACACATCCACACTCGTCCCTCGCGTGTGCCGGCTGATCTTGGATGGCGGCGTCAGAAACCGCCCATCCGGCTTGGCCGCCCACAGGGCTTTTTGGGCCGAGGCGGGCCGCCAGGCATCCCAAAGAATCAACCGATATCCGCTCTCCTTCAAATCCACCGCCACCCGAGCCAGCTTGCGGATTGTTTCCTGCCTCAGCCAGGCTCGGCCATCCGCATATATCTTCTTCCCCGTGATGTTCCTCTCCGTGGCATAACGCATCTCCAGCACGATTCCCGGAACATTCTCGGGTGTGACCTCGACCAGATTTTCCGAAGGTGGGGCGGCAAGGGCGGAGCCGACGATGAGCATGAACAGGCAGAAAGGCATGAGGCAGAATACACTATTTCATCATTCATAAAACAATCCCAGATGCGGACCTACGTCCCAACCCCGGATGACGCCATCCACTCCTCTGTCTTCCAGCGCCGTTGCCAGTTACCAATTTTTCTTCCACTTCCCATCCCATCCCGTATATCCAGACCATGAAAATTCAACACACAATCGGGCGCCTCATCGGGTCGTCCCTACCTCTGCTGGCCTGCCTTTTGGCTTTCAACCTCCCCCTTCGCGCCGAGGATACGGCCGAAAAAGGCCGCGAGATGGTCTCCAACTTAGAAAAGATCGACGAGATGATCGACAAAACGGTCAAACGCCTGAAAGAAGCCGTCGATAACCTCACCCGCATCTCCACCGAATCGGATAAACCCCGCGATGCCTTCGAGGATTTCGGCGACAGCTTGAAGGATTACAAAAGCACCCAAGCCGACCTCTCCGATCGGATCGACCACTTCCGCGGCATCGCCGATTCCCGCTTCGCCGATTGGGAAAAGGATCTCTCCAAACTCGAGGGCGACCTGAAAAATATCAGCCAGACCCGCATGAATAAGGGCAAGAAGGAGTACGAGGAGATCGACAAGAAAGTCCGCACCATCGGCGCGAAGCTGACCAAGGCGGTAGATAAATTGCAGGAGGTCAATCAGTACTTCACCACGGAACTCAACAGCGCTTCGATCCAAGCCGCCGCCAAGGTGACCGATGCCGCCAAGAAATCAGCCGACGAGGTTCTGAAAACTCTCGAGGGAATAAAAACCGATTACCGTCAGCTCAAAGCCGATACTTCGGAAAATAAATCCAAGGATTGAACGTCCGGCAGGGACGTAAACGATCTTCAATCTTTGCCACCTCATAACTGCGCCCATTTCCGAAGCTTGTTCGTCCAGCTAGGCGACCTCGGAGAGGCCACCGCTACCTAAACTTCAAGGCTGAAGACAACTGTGGGGCGTCCATGCGTGGGCGCCTCAAGATGTGATCCAGCCGGCGGGTCCCGCAACTGCGGGACCCGCCCTACAATCGCGCACAGCTTCCCCCTCTCCCTTCAACTTAATCTTAAACTTCAACTGAGAATAATCCCGACCTCTGACCCCAAGACGCGCTCCCGTCCCTGCTTAATTCGATACCTTGAGCTTCAAGAACCCCCTGCTGGCCACCGTCACCACCTTCACCGTCACATTCTCATAACCCGCCGCAGCCGGAATCACCGACACCTCCTCAATCGTCGCCGGATCCCACGTCTGTAGATCACTGCTCACCTGCACTTCATAGGACACGCCACCCACGACATATTTTCCACCAATGGAAGAGCCCCCCAGCGGTCTCGTGTAGGTGTAAAGCATCTCCACCGATCCACCTCTGCCGGGACTCCGCGAAATTCCCAACACCGGCTTGGCCATAGCGGCGGCTCGCGCCAGATCCTCAGCCGTCACCACCCCCCGCACAGTCGCCTGCCACAACTGACCTCCATCCTTCTCCACCACCGCAGTGTCCACCGTGTAACCAGCCTGGTTGAATCGTAGTTGATAGTTGGACCCAAAAGTAATTCCGTTCTGCGCCCAGATCAGATCAAACGTCTGCCAACTGCCCGATACCGGCCCCGTGTACGATCCGTAGAACATCAGATTCACAATGCCATCTAGCGTGGCCGCGCCGTTCCGGACAAAAATCTGATCGTACAATGTGGTCGGTTCCGTCCCGCCTAATTCCAAGCCCAGAGAGGCTCCATCGTTCTCCAAATTGTAATTGCCGGAGGCAATATCCCACACCCCGGGCGAACGACCAGGACTCCAGGTCACATTAGCCGCAGTGCCGGCTCCATTGCGTCCAGTAGCATCTGCGGCAGAAGCGCCGCTGACTTCATCCAACTTGTAGTAAGCTACAAAGTTGGTCGTGTAGGAGGTGGCAGGCGAAGCCAGATCGCTCATGATTTCTGCTTGTGTGCGGGCCGTATTGAAGATTCGGATATCGTCGATTTGCCCTAGATATGGGTTGGACGTACCACCAAAGACGATCGGGTTGAGGTTGGGGGAACTAAAGGTATCACTTAAAGTCACGGAAGATCCAGATGCTCCGTTGACATACAGACGTAGCGTGGTGCCTTCCTGCACCAAAGCGACATGGTTCCATGCCAGCGGTTGAGCGATGCTGAAAGTCGCCACGTTGGTGGTAATTCCGCCTTGTTTTATGAGTTGGGCCGAAATCACGCCAGCTGAAGTGACATCGATAGAAAAAGTTCTTTGCCCCGTGATCGTACCGTCCTGATGCACGATTTGACGCGCGCTCACAAGATTCGTGGGTTTGAGCCAAAACTCCAATGCGAAATTTCCAGTGCCCAGCGAGGAGGGGGCCGGAATCGTCAGGGTGCTGGTGGGAGAGGCGAATCCGATCGCGCCGCCGAAGTTAGGCTTACTGGTTCCATTGGTGGGATTTGTTCCACCCAGATATTCCTGCACATTGGTGAATGTATCGACATCCGGATCCCCGCCGCCGGATTGGCTGGTGGTGTCGCCAAAATAGGTCACCTCCCAATCGTCCGGCAAGCCGTCCCCGTCCGAGTCATCTGCGGCTGTGCTGTCGTTGATCACCTCGACTAGGAGTGTCTTCGTGAGGGTGAACCCATACTTGTCGGTCACCTTCACAGTGACGGACGCTTTGTGAGCGGTGCTTAGGTTCCCGTTCTTATTCTCGTAATCAAGAATGCTGGAGCTGGTCATCAATTGATTGCCCACAATCTTAAAATAACTGTCATAGCCCGATATGGCATACGTGAACGTCTCTCCTCCATCCGCATCGGTCGCTGAAAGGGTTCCGACCACGGTTCCGTTGGGGGAGTTCTCCGGAACACTGGTTGAGGAAAGGGAGATACCTGTTGGCGGATAATTTGGCCCGGTGACCAAAGTGAATTCGGTTTGCTTGGCGCGGAAGGCACCACCCGTTTCCGTCTTCACAAACTTGATTTCGGCGCGATAGGTGGTGTTCGTCGTTAGGGTACTTGCGCCAGCCGTCCAACTAGTATTGGTACCATTGAGTTTTTCGTCCACCACGCTGATTAAGTGGCTTGTGGGGGAGTTCGTCTCAATGCTCAGACCGAAACTTATCGTGTCGTTGGTCTCGGCACTGGTCCAAGCATTCCAGCCGATTATTACAGTGGTTGGATCCGCCACTCTCAACTGGGTTCCCTCCCATGTGTTATTCGTTACCATCGGAACTTGGAGGGGGTAGGCACCGCCATTCGTCCAAGTCAGGCTGAGGAAGTTGGTGATGGTGGCCGGGTTGGGTCGGAAAGTGTATGTTCCAGCCGGCAGATTGGTCTCTGCCTCACTAGTGGTGGAAAAGGCGTTCGGATCTCCCCCTCCAGATACGGTCGGATTAAACTCAACATAGCCACTGGTGTTGGTCACCGAAATATAAAGAGACCCAAAATAGGAGTTCGTATTTGTCGATGTGACCTGTTCCACGTTTACGTAGGTGGCTGCCAGATTCGTGACAATTTTAGCGACAATCCTCCGGTACGCCTGGGCGTTAGTGGTAGTGTACCCCGCCTTCATCGTCAGACTGCCCAAACTCGGGGTATTCGTGGAATCCTGATGCCACAGTTCGGAAATTCCTAGATTTGCCAACATCTCCGCAGGCTGGACAATCGTCAGATCAGCACCCGTAAAGCTAATCGAGTAGTTGCTTCCTGCCGATAAGGTTCCTTGGGTGATGGCGTATGTTCCTAGGGTTTCCCCAACCGTGCGGTTCAAAGATCCAGTGATCGAGTCGCCAGCAACGAGCCCACTCTTTGTGAAGGTAAGTGCTGGATCGGAGTCTCCGGATGTCTTTGTCTTGGCTTCCGCCGTGATATTCAGCGTCTTAGTCGTGATGCTGAAGTTGGTGCTCTGCGATCCGCTGTAATTTGAGTCGGCCGAAGTCGCCGTCACCGCGTAACCTCCCGCATTCGTAGGCGCCGTCGCACTGGCCGCATACACCGTCGGACTCACCCCCACGTAACTGCAAGTAAACCCACTCACCCCAACCGCACTGGCCGTATAACTTTTTGCTGTCCCACTATAAACCAAATCCGCCGGAGCCGTCAGGGTGATGCTTGCAGAACTCACGGTCCCCGCACGGATCGTCAGTATCGTCGTTGCAGTGCCCGTGTAGT
>CAIVGD010000117.1 GCA_903905395.1 uncultured Verrucomicrobiota bacterium | reverse complement strand
CGGAGCTGGCCCGTCGCGGGGTGAGGGTGCGTCTGATCGAACAATTGCCTGCACCCGCGGAATATTCGCGCGCGCTCGGGGTGATGCCCAGGACGATGGAGATGATGGCGCAACTGGGCATGGCCGATGCTTTTGTCACCCATGGTCACAAAGCGAAGGGCGTTCTCCTGTACGGGAAAGACCGCCGTGAACTGGTTCGGACCGAGCTGACCGATCTCCAGACCGATTTCCCCTTTTTCCTTTTACTGCCTCAGACCCGTTCGGAGGCGATCCTCGCCGATCACATCCGTGAGATGGAGGTGGAGATTGAAAGGGGCACCTCCCTGCTGGAATTCGAGGATCGTGGATCCCATGTGCGGACGGTATTGGGAAAGAGTGGAGGGCAGAAGGAGGAGTTGGAGGTTTCGTATCTTGTGGGGTGTGACGGATCTCACAGCGTGGTACGCCAGGGGATGAAACTGGAATTCGAGGGAGACGCCTATCATCAGAACTGGCTTTTGGCGGATGTTTTTCTGGAGCCGCTTCTGGATCCGAAGTGGTTGCATCTGTTCACGACCCCTGCCGGGCCGATTCTTTTCTTTCCTCTGCCGGAAAATGTCTGGCGGATCGTGGCGATGCGCAAAGGGGAAGTGGCGGGCGGCGAGAAGGTCACTTTGGAGGATCTCAGTGGAATGTTGGAGATGAATCAACTGGGTCATCTGCGCCCGCGGGATCCGCTTTGGGTGGCGGGGTTTGGGATTCAACACCGCAGGGTGGGAAATCTGCGGATCGGGCGGGTGTTTCTTTGTGGGGATTCGGCGCACATCCATAGTCCGGCGGGAGGGCAGGGAATGAACACAGGTCTGGGAGATGCCTTTAATCTCGGATGGAAGTTGGCAAACGTCGTCAAGGGGCGGGCCAAGGAAGAGCTGTTGAATAGTTACGAGATCGAAAGGATCCCGGTGATCGACGGCGTTTTAAAGATGACGGATCGGATGACGCACGTCATGACGGCGACGGAGGGGCCGATCGCATGGTTTCGCGAATGGATGATGCCGCTGTTGGCCAAGATGGGTTTCGCTGAAAAAGTGGCTTTTCGTTTGAGTCAGTTGCAGGTGGCGTATCCACATAGTCCCGCCGTGTTGCCGGGCCGTGGGGAGTCGGGGGTGAAGCCTGGTGAGAGGATGCCTCCGTTGGTCTTTCGCCATCACCAGACCGGACAAACCATGAAAACATCCGATCTCTTGGCACGGGGAAAGCTGGTGTTGCTGGTCATGCCGGACATGGGAATCGGACCGGAGGGACTGCGCAAGGCGATTGGCGCGCGGGGCGACTTGATCGACTGGCACTGGGTGTTGGGGAAGGGGAAGGATAAGCCGTCCGAGGCGAGGAGTGAGGAAGCGGTTTGGGTCGATGGGGATGGGTCGGTGCGCGAGGTGCTTGGGGTGGCGGATCATCCCAGCTACGCGTTAATCCGGCCTGACGGGATTCTCATGGCGCGTGGGGAACTATGTGAAACCCAACTACTGCAGGACTTTTTGGGTCGGGTTTTTGGGGAGTAGGGCAGGGAGGGTTTTCGGTCGTCAAGGGCTGAAGCCAGGCGACCATTTGGCGTCCGAGTGGGGATAGGTTGTGGAGGACGAGGCGGCCAAGGGGTCTTTTCTGCACCAAGCCGGAAAAGCAGAGTCTGCGGAGGTGCTCACTGGCTGTTTGGTTCGCGACGCCGATTCCATCTCGGATTTCGTATAGGGTTAGGCTGGGTTGGTGGGAGAGGAGTTGGAGGATCTGGATTCGCCGGTGGTTGGCGGCTCCCTTCATTATTCGTTCACAGATGCAGCAATGGATTGTGTTCATATAGGATATAACTGAGCAAACAGCGAAAAGGTGCGGTGGTGCTGCTATTTATTTTTCATGGTAGGTGGACTGGGGCGGTTGAGCGGGGTTAGGAGTGGATATGGGGTTAGTGAAGAGGAGTAGAGCCTTGAAATCATTCCCACATTCTTGGGAATGTGGGAATGTTGTTTCGGAGTGGGGTAGAGTATGGGGGTGGCGGTCATTCTCACATTCCCAAGAATGTGGGAATGTCG
>CAIVGD010000116.1 GCA_903905395.1 uncultured Verrucomicrobiota bacterium | reverse complement strand
CTTCGTAACCGAGGATGGAGACGAACTTACCAACTTTGAAGTCCCAGCCGTTACCCACGGGGGCGCGGATCTCGACATAAGCCTGCTCGAGAAAGAGGGAGTTGGAGTTGTTGTTCGTGTTGGAGGTCGAACCCGCCGAACGATTCAAGAAGTAGGAGGCATCTTCACCGAGCATGATGTCGGTGCGGAAGCCGGCCTGCGCCTTGTTCGCCGAGGTCAATGCCTTCTCGATGGCGATCTTGGCCGCATAGAGATTGAAATCCCCACGCTGAGCGGTGTCGCTGCCGAAGCGGCCTTGCACCTGCGATTGGTTACCCGATCCGGTGAAGTTATAGC
The DNA here is from genome assembly GCA_903905395.1 of uncultured Verrucomicrobiota bacterium. Lineage (GTDB taxonomy): Bacteria > Verrucomicrobiota > Verrucomicrobiia > Methylacidiphilales > Verrucolacustridaceae > Verrucolacustris. The sequence goes on along the minus strand of CAIVGD010000116.1, from coordinate 6,129 downwards.
TATAACCGGAATCGACGTATCCGCTGAGTTTCACACCCTTTTGGGCGGTCTCAACGAAGTTATTTTGAACCATCTTTTTGGTGTCCTTGGCGGACGCTTCCGGACCGCTGTCCGCGAGGGACAGTGAGGCCAGGGCTGCGAGCACGCCGAGGATTGCTGTGATATTCTTGATCATGTTTTACTATTCTCCTTGGTTTGTTTGTTTTTGTTTATGTTCACAGGACACCGTGATTGTTGGCCAAAGTGCCTCGTGAACACGACGAAAATATCAGAACTGGTGGATGCGTCAACAATTATTTTGAACGTTTTTCACATCCACCTGTCTGAGCTGGTTACGTTACGAATGTCTCCGAGGGTGTTCGTCAAGAAGCGCAGGCCGCCAAAGCCTGCGCTTTTTGTTTAAGTGGTTGGTGTGAAATGAGTTGCTGGTCGGAGGACTGCGGGTGGGGGTGAAGCTTGAGGCCGGACGGCGGGCAGGATGCCCGCCCCACAGTTGTTTTCGGCGGCGGGGGATGAAGTCGGACGGCGGGTGAAAGCTGGGTTCAAACGCTCGGATCTGCGTTGCCGAAGAAGCGGATTAGCTCGGCTTTGGCGGCCTCGGGGGAATCGGAGGCGTGGAGGACATTATGCCTCTTATCCTTCCCGAGGTCGCCGCGGATGGTTCCCTTGGGGGCCTTGGTGCTATCGGTGGGGCCGAGCAGTTCCCTCACCCGCTCGATGGCGTTGGACCCCTCTAGGGCGACGGCGATGACGGGTCCGGACGACATGAACTTCACAATCCTCGGGAAGAAAGAAAGCTTGGCGAGATGGGCGTAGTGTTTCTTTAGAAGAGCGTCATCCAGGCGAAGCATCCGGCAGTTGAGAATTTTTAGGCCTTCCTTCTCGAGGCGGTGGAGGACTTGGCCGGTGAGGCCTTCGGCAACGGCGTCGGGCTTAACCAAGATAAGAGTGATTTCAGGGTCGTTCATAATTTTTTAATCCTCGCGGGGGTTGAACTTGCGAACCTGCCGAACCTTCCCGCTGTTCGCAATCTGCTCTTTTACCTGCGCGAGCATCTCCCGGGCTTCTTCTGCAGGATCCTTCTCATCTCCGGGTCGGTGCAACGCAGGTAGGGCGATGGCTTTCTCGAACGATTTCACGGCTCCTGCCAGATCGCCTTTACGCCAAAGATGATTCCCATAGCTGAGGTGGAAAAACTTGGCGTGAGGCCGCATCTGCAGACCCTGGAGATAGAGGATCTCCGCCTCGGGGAATTTGCCCTGCAGATCGAGAACGCTGGCTCTGCGCACACAGAGGGTATCGTCCTTCGGACTCCTTTTTTCAGCCTCGGCATACCAGTGGATGGAAGCCTCGGCCAGGCGCGTCTCCTCCTGTTTGCGGCTGGCGCGGGATTCCGGGGTGGGAGATGGGGGGGAGAAATAGATATCCAATAATTTGAGGCGGTAGGCATCCCCCAGTCCGTTTGCGAGGACGGGAGAGCGGGGATCCCAACGCTCCGCCTGCAGGGCGGCATCCGCCAACTCCTTTTCCGTAAGCTTGGCCGCCTGCTCGGATTTCTCAGGCAGGGAGTTCCATCCCGCCCAAGTCCTCCAGCCGTGCCACCCGGTCGCGCCGGCAAGAAAAAGAGCCAGCACGATGAGGATGGGATTGAACACCCTCGCCCACGAACTCTGGCGTTCTGGCCAAGAAACCGTGGTAGCCAGGCCGAGAAGAAGGAAGCAGGAGATGGCGTTGGCGGGGATGTGATAATTAAAATCGACGAAGGCGTGGATGAGCATGACCGCCATCAGCGCCCAACCGAGGGCGGTGCAGGCGTCCGCTTTGGATCCCTCCCCCCGGGTGCGAGCGCGCCGCCAAAGAAACACCGCAAGAAAAATCCAGAAGAGCGCGGCGAGAGCCGTGCCGACTGCCCCATAATCGCAGAGGGTATTGACGTAATCGTTGTGGGTGAAGAGGGCCCGGGATCCTTGAGTCCAAGTGCTGACGCGCAGGTGCTCGAGATCGAAACTGGCTGGCCCGTGACCGAACCAGGGGGCTTGTTGCCAGATGCCGATACCTTCCTTGGCCAGAGAGAGGCGGAAGTCCCCTTCCCCGCTGAAGATGCGCTCCCAGCCCTGACCTTTGCCGATGATACTTTGCCATCTCCCCGCGATCACCGAGTTGCTGCTGGCCGCCAGATACCCACCTCCGAGCAGGGCGGCGGCAAAAAGAAAGACCAGTCCCCTCCCCAGCCAGTTGAGCGGGCCGCGACGGAGCCAGCGCAGGAGCCAAACGACGTGCCCCGCGACCCAAGCGATCCAACTTCCGCGCGAAATGGAAAAGAAAACTCCGCTGGCGCAGATGGCCGCGCCCCATCCTGCGAGGATTCGCAGGGGCCAAGCGAGGCCGGGCCAGATGACGAGCGTGAGGGCGGCGAGGTTGGCTTGAACCATATAATTGCCAAAGTGGTTGGGGCATCCAAACGTGCCGGACATACGCTCCGCATAATCTGCGCGTTGGACTACCGGCCAATCCAGCCAAGGGACGGGGCCGATGGAATAGACGCCGATGTGGAAGTTGAAAAAACCGAACCCAGTGGTGATGAGAGCGACGAGCAGAAACCAGCCGAGGATCCAGGGAATCATGCGGCGCCCGGGGAGTTGATGGCGGGCGGTGAGAAAAACCGCGCCATAGACCGAGGCCCACAGCCATTCCACCCGTCCGAAATATTCGCATGGAGCGCGGAGGACGGCCCACGCTGCATATCCGAGAAAAAGGAAAACGGGCAGATCCATAAAGCCAGTCACACGTTTGCCCGAGCACAGGCCCTCAACTGCCCTCACGGCGAGAAGAAGCCAGAGGCCGGCTCCTGCTAGAAAGGCGGGACCTGCCACCACCTGACGGGCGCCGCCGAGATAGAGTCCGCTGGCGGTGACGAGAAGGAGGAGCAGTAACCAGGACAAACCGGAGGAGGCCTGGTTAAAGAAAGACAGCCGGGCGGAAGGATTGGCCCCGCTGGAGAGGGATTCCTTTTTGTTCAGGACTGGGCCGGGCGCCGCGGACGAACCCGGATCCGCTTGAGGCGGGCCGGGCTTTCCGGACTGACCGTCTCCACTTGCGGATCATCCCGGAAAGCTTGGTGGATGATGCGGCGTTCGTAGGCGTTCATCGGAGGAAGTTCGACCGTCTCGCCGGCTGTGCGGACCCGTTCGACCATTTCGCGGATTTCGCTCAAAAGGCCCGCTTCCTGTTCCCGGCGATAATTTTCCACATCGACGATGACGCGGGCGGCGGGTTCGTCGCCACGGGCGAGCATCCGGTTTAGCAGGAACTGGAGATCATCGATCGTCTCCCCATTACGGCCGATGAGGCGGGCGGGGTTTTGCATGCGGACGTGGAGGACATTGTCTTCGCCGCGTTTTTCGTCTTCTAGGGTGAAGGCAAAACCGAGGTGCCCGAGCATGTTCTCGAGGAGATCGCGAGCTCCGGACGGTGCGGAAGGAGTGCTCATCGGCGTCCCCACATCCCGCCCTTCCAGCGGCCACGTTTCACGAGCTCGGCGGGCTTCTGGACCTTTTCCAGTTTGGGCATGGGCTGGCGTAGGTTGTACATAAGTTGTCCGATGGATAGGAAGTTTTGCACGGTCCAATATAAAGATAGCGCGGAACTGAAATTATAGCAAAACACGAGCATGATGACGGGCATGAGCTTCATCATTTTGGCGCCGGGATTATCCACGCCCTGGGGTTGCGGGGTGATGTGCATGCTCCAGACCATGGCGGCGGTCATGATGAGTGGCATGGGGTTAATTGGAATGCCGAAGCCGGGAAGAAATCCGATGGTATCGGGTCGCGACAGATCGTGGATCCAGAGGAAGGCCTGGCCTCGGAGTTCGACCGAGCTGAGGAGCATGTAGTAGAAGCCGAGGAAGATGGGCATCTGGATGAGCATGGGAAGACAGCCGCCGAGCGGGTTGACCCCGTAATCGCGGTAAAGTTTCATCATCTCTGTGTTTAGTTTGGTGGGATCCTCTTTATATTTCTCCTGCAGTTCCTTGAGTTTGGGGGCGAGGATCTGCATTTTCTTCATGCTACGATTCGCCTTGGCCTGCGGCACCCAGAGGATGCCCTTGAGGAGGATGGTGAGGATGACGATCGACCAGCCGTAGTTGCCGACCCACTTGTGAATGGTGTTCATGACGACGAGCAGGGGTCGGCTGACGATCCCCATCCAACCGAACTCCATCACCTTATCTTCCTCCTGGGCCAGACTGCGCAGGCGCCAATCCTCCTTGGGTCCAGCGTAGAGGCCGAACTTATGGGTGTTCTTGGCTCCGACTCCGAGATCGAATCCGGCCAGTTTTATCCAAGTTTCCACTGCGGGGACTTTGCCGGAGCCGTCCCGCATCATTTCCCCGGAGAGATCAACCTTGCGGGCCTCGGCGCCGGCGGCCGGGGCATCCTGCGCGGTGAGGACGAGGGCGAAGAACTGGCTCTTGGCGGAGACCCACTTGACCTGACGATCCTCGCGGCTGGTGATCAGATCCTTACCGGGGCGCGGGAAGAGAAAGAGAAAATTGGAGGAGAGAAATTCCGGGAGTTTGTGGGAGGTGTAGGTGGCGTCGGTGGTGAACCAGCTGGCGCCGACATATGCGTCCTCGTCCTTGCGGAGATGCACCGGGGCTCCCACCCCGGCGGAGAGGGCGTAGGCGGGCAGGGCGAGTGGCAAGGTGCCGCGATTTTCCACTTCCTGCTCAAGCGAAAGCAGGTAGTCCCCGTTCAAGCGGAAGGTGCGACGAATCGTAACCATGCCGCCCGTCTGGGCCGGGGCGGTGAAAACCACTTCTTGGGCGTCAGCTTTTTCCACCGTCCAAGCCAATCCTTCTCCCGATGGGGTCCAGCCCCTCAGTTCAAAAATCGCGTCGGGGGATCCCCGGTTGAGGTTTACTTTTTCTCCCGGATCGCCGGCGTGGCCGGTCAACTCGATCCCCTGAATGCCCCCGCCCCAAGTGGTGAAAGTGACGCGGAGCGTGGCGTTTTGTAATATGGCGGTCTGCTCCGAGCCGGAGCGCTGGATCGATCCCGGGGCGAGAGTCTCCTTGGAGGTCAGGGTCGGAGCGGAGGACGCGGGCGGAACTGGGACGGCGGCGAGTGAGTTCGTCGGCGTGGTTAGGTCTGTGGCTTTTTTGGCGGACGCGGGAGCGGGCGGATAGTAGTGGGCGACGATCTTGGGATAGAGGACGAGAAGAAGAAGGCAGGCCGCGGCGGCGATCCAAGCATGACGATCCATTCCTCCCTTTTTCATAGTGTTTCCTTCACCGGATTCCATCCGGATCCGCCCCAAGGGTGACAGCGGGCGAGGCGGCGGAGTGAGAGCAGGAGACCTCGGCCCACGCCGTGATGTCGGACTGCCTCTTCCGCATATTCGGAGCAGGTGGGGTGAAAGCGACAACACGAACCCGGACTTCCCAGGAGACTCCGCCAGGCCGGCGCGGCGATGCGTTGGGCGCGAATTAGGAAAACGAAAAGAGATCTCATGATTTTTCTTGGGCGACCCAGAGGCCGGCGCGTTGGTAGAGACGGGTCATTTCCTTATGGATGATTTCCCATCCAGTCTGGGCGGCAGGTGGGCGGGCAATCCAGACGGAATCCAAGCCCGGGGAAAGATCGGATTGCATGATCCGCCAAGATTCCCGAACCCAGCGCTTGATCCGGTTTCTCACGACAGCGTTACCGCAGGCTTTGGGGACGACGATGGCCATGCGACGTGTGACACGTGGCAGAAGGCGCCAGTTAAGTTTGAGTGGTATGCCACTTTCGGTTCCTCCCTCACGTCGGATGGCGAGGAATTCCGGACGCCGTCGGAGAATGCGCGCCCGGGGAAGGCGGCGGTCACGCCCCGGTGTGGCGGGCGTAGTGGCGCTCCACACCTTTGGGCAGAAGGCGGCGACGGCCTCGTGCGCGGCGACGCGCGAGCAGGGCTCGCCCTCCCTTGGTTTTCATGCGGGCGCGGAAGCCGAACTGGCGTTTCCGCGTGCGTTTGGCTTCCACGGCTCCGCCTCCGAGCGATACGACGACGCCGGGAAGGAGGGAGGCGGCGATGAGTTTCTCTTCTTCGGCGCGGAACGCCGGCCATCCGTTCTCCGCGACG
>CAIVGD010000115.1 GCA_903905395.1 uncultured Verrucomicrobiota bacterium | reverse complement strand
GGGCGTATTGCATACGCCCTGTTTTTGTGAGCCGATAAAGCCCATCATTGCAGACTATACAAGCAGGGCGCAAGCATTGCGCCCCTACATTAAACGGTAAGAAATTCTATATTTCCTATATGACGGCAATCGTACATTTCGGGCAGATGGTCGAGTGATCTGCATGCGTGCCCAGTTCTTCGCTGTAATACCAGCAGCGTTCACATTTAACGCCTGGAGCAGCGGTTACCTGAATCTTTAATCCTTCCAGGTTTTCCGAAGTCCAGTAATCGCCCTCCAACTCCGCTTCCAGAGTCGCTTTCGAGACAATAAAAATGCTGTTCAGTTCGGATGCATACTCCTGAAGGAATGCGAACAGTTCCGGCGGTGCGGCGATGGCTACGGCGGCGTCCAGCGAATGTCCGATGGTCTTGGCGACGCGTGCCAGTTCCAGCGCTTTTGACACATCGGAGCGCACTTTGATAATGCGTTCCCAGCGGGCGGCCAAAACGTCGTCCTGCCACTCCGGATTACGGGAGGGGAATTTTGCCAGATGTACACTTTCCTCGCGTTCTCCCGGCATAAACTGCCAGACTTCATCTGACGTGAACGAGAGTACCGGAGCGAGTATCCGCACCAGCGTGTCGAGGATGTGATACATGACCGTCTGGGCGCTCCATCGCTCCAGGCCGTCGGCCTTGCTGGTGTACATGCGGTCCTTGAGGATATCAAGGTAAAATGAACTCATCTCCACCGTACAGAAGGCGTTGATATCCTGGTAGATAACATGGAATTCAAGGTTTTGATACGCCGTCAGGACCTTCTCTTTAAGCAGCTCCAGTTGGTGCAGGGCCCACCGGTCTATTTCCGGCATATCGGTAAACACTACTGTTTCCGTCTCCGGATCAAAGTCGTGTATATTCCCAAGAATGTAGCGGCAGGTGTTGCGGATACGGCGATACGCCTCAGCAACACGGGTCAGGATCTCTTCAGAGATACGGTTGTCGTCCCGATAATCCTGGGCGGAAACCCAGAGGCGCAGGACGTCGGCGCCAAACTTCTTGATGACGTCTTCGGGCGCAACGACGTTACCCATCGATTTGCTCATCTTATGGCCCTTGCCGTCCAGCACGAAGCCATGGGTCAAGACACTTTTATAGGGTGCGACTCCACGGGTGCCGACGCTCTCCAGCAGGGATGAATGGAACCAGCCACGATGCTGGTCACTCCCCTCCAGATACATATCGGCAGGAGAACGGAGGTTGGGGCTTGGTTCCAGAACTGCTGCATGGGAAACGCCCGAATCGAACCAGACGTCCAGAATGTCATTCTCCTTCTCGAAGGCTGCCGCTCCGCATTTGGGGCAGACCGTTCCAGCGGGGAGCAGCTGTTCAGGACTCCAGTCGAACCAGACATCGGAACTCTCTTTTTTAAAAATAGTCGCTATGTGGTCCATAATGGTGCCGTCGGCAACGTATTCACCACAGGCGGTACAGGAAAATGCGGTGATCGGGACGCCCCAGGAACGCTGGCGGGATACACACCAATCGGGACGGTTCTCGATCATGCCGTAGATCCGCTCACGCCCCCATTTCGGAATCCACTGGACCTGGTCAATGGCCTTCAGCGCTTTGTCACGCAGGTCATTCGCCTTCATGCTGATGAACCACTGCTCGGTGGCACGGAAGATGATCGGCTTTTTACAGCGCCAGCAGTGCGGGTACGAGTGGACAATCGGGGCTGTATGAAGCAGTGCCTCGACTTCGATCAACTTATCGATGACGCTCTTGTTGGCGGGAAAAACCTGTTGTCCGCCGAAAAATTCAACATCAGCAAGATATTTGCCATGGTTGTCGACCGGATTGTAGATTTGCAGCCCCTCTTTCAGTGCCAGCTCATAATCGTCCTGGCCATGTCCGGGAGCGGTGTGGACGCATCCGGTGCCGGCTTCCAGAGTGACATGTTCGCCGAGCAGCACGACTGAATCACGATCATAAAAGGGGTGCTTGCAGAGCTTACGCTCCAGTAATCCAGCCTTGAAAGTGGCGATGACGGCGCCAGTCAGGCCGACCGTTGCCAGGAACGAATCTTTAAGCCCTTCGGCGACGATCAGAACGCCTTTCTCAGTTTCCAGCGCCACATAGTCAAACTCCGGATGGAGCGCGACGGCAAGGTTGGCCGGAATTGTCCAAGGGGTTGTTGTCCAGATGACGACGTACGCCTGTTTGCCTGCAAGAGCCGGGATTTCTGCCGACAGGTCATCACGCAGGGCAAAGCGGACATAGATGGAAGGGGAGGTGTGGTCGGCATGCTCGACTTCAGCTTCGGCCAGCGCGGTGACGCACGAGGAGCACCAGTGCACCGGTTTACGGCCGCGATAGAGCCCGCCGTTGTGGGCAAAGCGGGCCAGTTCGGCGGCCGTCAGCCCTTCATATTCGTAGTTCAT
>CAIVGD010000114.1 GCA_903905395.1 uncultured Verrucomicrobiota bacterium | reverse complement strand
CGGTTGGGGCGGGTGCATGACAATCTGATGGTTCATGTGGTGCCCTCGAACGAGAAGTTGCGGGCGCGGGCCGTTCGTCTGATTCGGATCCTTAGCGGGGCAAATATTGAGGAAGCGCGACGGGCACTGATGGTAGGGGGGGGGCGGGTGATGAGGGCGGTGAAAATTTTGAGGCGTGGTTCGCGCTTGCGAAAACGGAGAGGCGGAGCACGCTCGCGCAGATGAAAAAATATCTGGGGTTGCTGATCTTTGTTGTGTGGTGGGGCAGTCTGGGATGGGCGGCGGAAGCCGATCTGGGGGGTTTATGGAAAAACACGGCGATGGGGATTGGGCAATCGGCGATCATTGTTTCACAGGAAGGTGCGGATCTGCATGTGGCGGGGTATGGGGTTTGGGCGGGAGGTGGGGCGGGGGTGTGGCACGGCAAGGGGAAGATAGAAGGGGCGCGCGTCAAACTGCCGTTGAATTACACGAAACTACCGAAACCAGGTTTTGATCCGAAGGTGGAGTTGGATTTGGAGATTTCGGCGGATGCAAAAACGCTTTCGGGCACGTGGAAAAACTCCCTAGACCGCAAAGGTCCAGTGAAGTTTGTTAAAGTTTTGGCACAAGCGGCGCCGAAAGTGGCGACACCCGCAGAAGTGCCAGCGGCCGAAGGCCCCGCAACGGAGACAGACAAAAAAGAGGAATCCGCGACACCCTAGACGCCGTGTACTCGCCCTACTTCGTCGGGGACTACGAAGGGCTGGAGTTGGAAAGAAAAAGCGATCTGTTACACGCCGTGTACTCGACCCCAGTGGACGTCGAGTTGGCGGCTGAGGCAAAGTTTGAGGGCGCGGAGCAGGCAGGAACTTTCGAGGGCTTGGCCGCGTCGGATGATGCTTTCGAGGGGTTCGTTTGGGCGAAGACGGAGGGCGTCTTGGCAAAGAATCGGGCCTTGATCGAGATCAGGTGTGACGAAGTGGGCGGTGACTCCGACAATTTTCACGCCTTTGTCGTATGCTTGGCGGTAGGCGGAAGCTCCTGGGAAGGAAGGAAGCAGGGATGGGTGGATATTGAGGATCCGATTTTTCCAGTGCCAGACGAAGTCGGGGGAAAGGATTTTCATGAAGCGAGCCAATACCACGAGGTCGACCTCGGCTTTTTCCAGATGGGATTGCAGAGCGGCCTCCGCCTTGGCCCGATCCCGGTAGTCGAGGGTTCGGAACGGGAGGCGGTAGGGTCGGGCGATTTTGCTGAGATGGGGATGGTTGCCGACCATGAGGACGACGTCGGCGTTCAGGCGGCGGGAATTCCAGACGCGGAGGATGGCTTCGGCCGCATGAGTTTCCTTGGAAACGAGAAGGGCGATTCGGCGCCGGCGCTTGCCGCCTTCCGCGAGGCGGAGAGTCAGCTTCATCCGCAGATGTCGGGCGACTCCTTCCAGCTCGGTGCGCACATGTTTTTCGTCGATGGCGGCGGCGGACCAGGAGGCGAGGAGGCTCATACGGAACTTGCCACGGGCGACCTGTTCTTCGAGGGATTCGATGTTTGCGCCCAAGCGAAAAAGTTGTTGAGTGACGGCGGCGATGGCTCCTGTGCGATCTGGGCCGACGAGGGCGATGGTGAGAAAAGAGCGATTCGACATGGTCAGTCGCACTGGTGGGTGCAGGAATCAATTGTTTTGTTAAGGGTGATTTGCATCAAGAATCATTCCTAGCGATTTGAGGGGTGGAGTTCAACCGATGGTTCGATCAGGGAAAGGGGCGCGGAGGACCGCCGTCGGGGAGAAAATGGGGTCAGACCCCATTTTCGTGCCCTAGGGGGTAGAGGCTATTTTTGTACCCTGGGGTCAGAGGTCGGGGTTGGGGGTGGGGACAGCCAACGATTCAGTATTTTTTCGAGGAGGCCGCCCCAGACGGCGAGGGTTGCAACGAGAAGCAGGAGAAGGGGCACGGCCTCCCATGCGGAGTGGTCTTTAAGAAAGGAAGCAAAGTGGATGGCGTAAGGTTGGTGCACCAGATAGATGCCGTAGGAAAAAGATCCAGCCACCGCGAGAAGCCGACCGAGATGAGGAATTTCGGACCAAAATCCGGAGGCTCCAGCCATCACAAGGAAACACGCTACGCCAGTGAGGAAATCCACGGCCACGTACCCATTGGGTAATTGGTAAGCGATGAGAGCGACGGGGTATAGAAATAGCCCGGCGAGAAATCCCCGCCCACGGAGCAGCCAGTTTTCGAAACCGTCCGGATTTCTCGCATACCACCCACCCAGCACCATTCCGAAGGCGAACTCGGGCAACCGACATAAGCCGCACCCGCCCAAGACCCACTGACCACTAGCGGGATGAATGTATATAAGATAAATGCGGGCAAGGAATCCGACAGCCACCGCTCCCAAAAGAAAACGGACTGAGCCCCACCGTAAAAATGCCCAGATCAAAATTGGGAAAAGGGCGAAGAGTTGAATGATCAGGCAGAAGTACCACCAAGCGGCGTTTAGGTAGAAAAAATTGTAGTCGATCCAGAGAAAGCGCAGTCCGCTCAAGCTGACCCAGAAACGCCAGTCGACCGGTTCGAGGCGGGCCTCGAAAGGACTGAGCAGATAAACGAGGTGAGCCAACCAGTACATTGGATAAAGGCGCATGAGGCGGTGCGTGATCCAAGAACCCCACGCGACTCCTCCTGGTTTTGCGGCGGCCCGCACGGCGGACTGGGCGAGAACAAATCCACTGGCGACGAGAAAAACGCCAACGGCATGAAAGCCCAGCATGGAGATGCCCAGAAACACGGAGCGCGCCATCGATTCGAAAAAAGGGAAGGCCCCCGTCCAGGTTGCCGGGCGAATCACCCCCGAAATAAAATCTGCCCCGATAGGAGAAGGGGGTTTGATCCAGCAGGTGAACGAGTGAAAATAAACAACCCAGAGAATCGCCCAGCCTTTGGTGACATCGAGCCATGCCATCCTGCCTTTGGCCATTTCCGAGGTTAAGAGGAAAATAAAATTAGGCTAGATCGGAGCGAAGCAGGTCGAGGATCGCGCGCATGCGGGGTTGGTGCTCGGATTCGGGTACGAGGCCGTTGAGAAAAACCGCAACGGCTAGATTTGTCGCAGGATCGGCGAAGGCAATGGAGGAACGAGCGCCCCCATGCCCGAACGCCAATTCGGAGGAGGCGGTCCCGAATCCATAGGGAACGGTGGTTGCTCCGTAGCGGTTGCTATCCACAATCACACCGAGACCGAAATCCACGATGTGTCCGAAGGTCGCGTCCCGCTTGCCCTCGCGCCAACGGTAGGTGAGATTTTTCACACTATCCGGCGTAAAGACGCATCGACCCATCGCGGGGTGGGTGCCAGCGCAAAGCAGGGTGAAATAAAATCGGGCAAGATCGGTCGCCGATCCGCAAAGACCCGAACCCGGACCGTGACCCGGTTTCACGGGGATCCACTTTCCCGCCCTACGCCCCATCATGGGGACGACCCCATCCGTTTGCTGATTTGCAAAAAACATATTTCCCGAACCCGCGGGGCTGAGGACTTCGTCGTGAAGAAAATCGGGCCAGGGTAGGCCGGAATGTTTCTGCAGCCATTGGCCCAGAAGCCACCAACCGCCAGCAGGGTCGTAGGCCGCTTGACCCGGTTGCAGTTGGCCATGCGACGGATCGGCCTCGATCAAGCATGTCCACTGGTTTTTCGACAGACTCCAGAGTTCGGTGTCGGTGAAGCGGAGGCCGGTCTGGTGAGTCAGGATTGCTTTTAAGGAGAGGCCGCCGGCGTACGTTCCCAAAAGTTCACGAAAGGTTGTCTCCATGGGCAAATCCAAAAGGGCCGGAGATTTTTCCACGAGGCGGAGAACCCCGACGGCGGTCACCGGTTTTCCGGCGGAGTACCAGCGAACGGCGGCGGAAGGGTCGGGCACATCTCCGCCGGCGATGGCGTGATGCTTGCCCCGTTGAAACGCGGCCAAGGAAAATCCGGTCCAACGATTTTCCGCCAATCCTTGTTGGAGATGAAGGCAGGTCTGGGAGAGGTCAGACATCCGTCTCGAGGGGGGTGCCACGGGGTTCGTGGCGCAGAGCCACATAGGTCACGCCGGGGAATTTCTGGTGGAGAGCTTCGCTCACGCGGTTTTCGATCTCGTAAACTTCCCGGGTGGTCAGCTGTTCCCCGACCTGAATGTGTAAGTCTATG
>CAIVGD010000113.1 GCA_903905395.1 uncultured Verrucomicrobiota bacterium | reverse complement strand
CTAGAATCACGGCAGCGAAAAACGTGGTTTCCTTGCGAGCGGTACGGATCCCGAGTTCGCCAAAGGCCGAGCCAGGGCCCACGAAGCCAAGGAAATATCCGGGCGCGTTCCAATCCGGTGCGAGCATTCCGGTGTCGCCGGAAATCGCCGTGTCCGGCTGGACATGGATCGGATCAGCGAGCCGTGGCCAATAGACAGACCATCGCTGCCATCGCTTCTCGACGTCCTCCTTGGGTGACGGGAGTTTTTCGGACGGTCTCACAATCCGGCCCGAAAATTCAAACTGCCGCATGGAAAGCAGGTTCATTGCGGGGTCGGTCACCAAGCCGTCCAGGTAGTGGAAACGTGCCAGTTCCATGGGTTCTTTCGCCGTGGACTCGACCTGACCGGACAACTCACAGCGGCCGTCCGTGTCGCGCTGGATCATAACCCTGGCCTTGAAGTTGGAGAACCGCGCCTCCAGCACGGTTGTTGTCGCATCCTGCGAAATTACGTTATAGCATACCGTCTCCTCCTGCCAGGCCAAGGCACCGACAGGGCGGCTCGCGAGATAGGCCCGGCAGTCCTTCAGTGCCTTGCCGGGGCCGGATGTGATATCCAAAGCGCCCGCCGGGTTGACACCAACGGTCAGAGGAATCGCCGCTACTGTAACAAGCAACTGCTTCTCCTGAGTTGGGCCAGCCACTACCTGAAAGGCAGGGATGAAAAGGACGGCCAGGCTTTGGATGAGTTTCATTATTAGGTTTTCAGTCAATAAGAGTTAAAATCATTCCGGTAACCGGCATGTCGGTGCGGAATTGGGATTTGTCACGCCAGAGTGGAGGGTAACCCTGCCTGAGAGACTGTCTGAAAAATGGATAAGTTAGGAATAGCGATTGATCATGACCCGGATCATAGCAAGGAACACCCATGCGCTGGCGCTGTGGAGGGATCGTTCGTAGTCGCGGACCAAGCGGCGATGTTGAACCAACCAAGCGAAGGTCCGCTCGACGACCCATCGCTTGGGAAGGACGTGGAATCCAGGTTCTGCCGAGATTCGCTTGATGATTTCGACCTTTGTAGCCGGGTTGAGGCGACCGACCCAGCCGGAGAACTCCGATCCGCTGAATCCCCCATCGGCCCAAATCCTTTTGAGCCGATGACTGCGGAGAACAGGTCGAAGAAGCTCCTTGGCTCCGCAGCGTTCGGTGGTGTTGGCCGGGGTAATGGCCACGCCCAGAAGCCAACCCAGTGTATCGACGCAAACGAAGCGTTTGCGGCCCTTGGTCTTTTTGCCCGCATCGTAGCCCACCAGCCCGCCGTGTGCGTTGGAGCGCACGCTTTGGCTGTCGATGATCCCTGCGCTGGGTTGTTTGTTTTTGCCCTCCAATCGCCTCAGCATTTGGCGCAGGAGCGCATTGATACTCTCCAGCAACCCCGAACGCGACCAGCATCGAAAGTGGTGGTAGACGGTTTTCCAAGTCGGAAAATCTTTTGGCAGCATGCGCCAAGGACAGCCACTCTTGAGAACATAGAAAATGGCGTCGAGCACCCGCCTCAGGCAAGTGCGGGGACGTCCTCGTCGCCTCGCGGCGGGAAGCAGAGGCGAGAGGACATGCCATTGGAAGTCGGAGACACTGGTTTCGTATTGGTATTGAGCGATTTTCATCGCTCAAAAACCGCTGCGCGTAATAGGTCCAGACGCCCCCGCCTCCCAAAGTCAACCCCTTTTTATTCCCCAATTCCATTTTTCAGACAGTCTCTAATCATGTTTCCATCAAGATATCCGGGTTAATGCCGAAGACTCAATAAGTGTTGAGGCACGTTCCGCGCGCGTAATTTTTTCGTCATTTGTTTTTCAGTGTGCTGACGGCGTCGGCGATGGTCTGGAGGACATTTGCGTCGGCATCCGGGACCCCTTTGATACTGGCTGCGCCGATGGGGCTGTCGCCGGTGATGGTGGCATAGAGGACGCAGGCAGCGAGGTAGTCGCCATCCGCATTGGGATGTTTCAGGTCCTTGTTGTAGAGATTGATGTTGGGGTGGTCCTTGACGCAGCTGACGAAGGCGGTGCCCACTGGAGCAACGAGGACTTTGAGTTTGGTGCCCCTGACCTGAAGCGCGGATTGGAGTGCAGCGTAGTT
>CAIVGD010000112.1 GCA_903905395.1 uncultured Verrucomicrobiota bacterium | reverse complement strand
GTTCGAAAGCCTCATCCATCCCATCACAATCATGGTCGCCCTGCCATTGGCCGCAGTCGGTGCCCTTCTCCTGCTCTTCGTTCTCGGATTTCTAAACGGCCTTTCACTCATTCCCCAGTACGCTCCACCTGGATCTCTCCCAAAACCACTCACGTTCCTTTTTGGCGCCATCCCGGAGATTCCTTCGATGAATCTGAACCTGTACAGCCTGATCGGCCTCGTCCTTCTCCTGGGCCTAGTCACCAAGAATTCGATTTTACTCGTCGAGTTTGCCAACCAAAAAAGAGCCCAGGGGATCCCCGCTTTGGAATCTATGCTGGAATCCGGTCGTTTGCGCCTCCGGCCCATTCTCATGACTGCTCTCTCCACCGTCATCGGAATTCTTCCAATCGCTCTCGGCCTGGGTGCCGGAGCCGAGAGCCGACGCCCCCTCGGCGTGGCGGTGGTTGGCGGTATGCTTTCTTCCACCTTCCTCACCCTCTATCTGGTTCCCGCTTTCTACGTAATGGTGGATCGGTTCCGTTCCCGCCCTCAATCTGCCCCCACTTCGCCGACCTTGTCCTAATGGGTTTTGCTTCCTAATTTCAGTTCATGACGATGGCCATGCCTTACGCGGGGGAGGAATCGCGGGAGCGTCGCGACCTGTTCATCGCCACTGTGTTTACCATTTTATATTTTCTGCTCTTTGCATTCTTTTGGTTCACCTCCGAAGCCATGAACCACCTGCTAAAAAAGGACACGGGCGACATCATCCACACGAATCTCAAGATCAAGCGTTTGATGCAGGCTCCGCCAGCCGCTCCTCCTTTGGATAGCCAGTTTGTCGACGCCACGGGACTAAAGGAAACCGACAAACCCGATCCCCGCACCGCCCTCCAAAGTGACCGCAACACCGCCGCCTCCAGTAAAGTCGTCAACGGGACCGACCCCACCCTCGGCGGACAAGAGGGAAAACAAAATGACTCCCTCACCATGCAGAATTCACAATTTTCCCCCAATCCGGCCTCTCCTCCACCCTCCGCGCGCCTCAGTCCCAGCGCAGCCAAGCCCGCACAACAACCCAAACCCGTGCCCGCCCCGCCCCTCCCCAAAACCGATCTCCTAAAACCCGTTCCAGGTCCCGGAACTCCCATCCAAAAAGTTTCCGAAGACACCCCCCCAGACTCCAAGCCTGATCAAAATCAAAACCAAGACGCCACGCCTCCTTCCGCCGCCCAAGCCGCTTCGGACGCGGCAGACTCCTCTTCTGCCATGGCTCCGCCGCCGGATATCTTCCGCGATCGAAGCGCCGTATCGGGCGGGGCTCAAATGGGGCAAGACGCTTCTTTCGCCTCCATGGGCACCGCCCTCGGGCGTTATCAGCACAAGCTCTACCTAGGCATCGGTTCACGCTGGAATCTAAAGGTTCAACAGACCATGGCCCAAATCGGCGTCAACAGAGTCGTCATCCGATTTTTCGTCAATCGCGATGGATCGATCTCCCAGTTGGATGTCGTCCAAGGCGATCCCAACTCCATCCTCGGCCAAATCAGTGGCGATTCCATTAACCAGACCAGCAATCTCATCGGCCCGTTCCCTGCCGACCTCCTTAAGGAAATGCCCAACGGCTTTCCTTGGCAACTCGCCTTCAGGATCTACTAAAAGGATCCAGACTCGCCAAAACTTTTTTCCTGTCTAAATTTGATTTTTATGAATCTACCCGTCATCTCTCATTTGCTTAATCTCGGGATTTCCCCCTTCGTCCTGATCTTAATTGTTTGCCCATTGATCATCTCATTGGTGGTGGGCATTTTCCTTTCGGTTCTCATCTTCCTTCGGCTCCGCCGGGATAGAGTCACCCCTCGGGATGTCATTGATGCCATCCGCGCTCTCCGCCCAGGAGGCAACACAGAAACACTCGTCCGCCTCTGCGTCCGGAACGATTCCGCCCTCGCTCGCCTCGTCAACAGCTCCCTCGAACATGCCTCTCTTCCCCGCGGAGAAAATGTCGAGGTCCTCCAAACTCTCGCTCGCACAGAAGTCGCCCGACTCGAACGGGGTCTCGTGTACTTGGAAATCTTCGTCGGGGCATCTCCCCTCCTGGGCCTCGTCGGGACAGTCACAGGACTCATCACCATTTTTGCCGCCGTCGGTGCCACCAACGCCGACCCCGAGAAGATTTCCACCGGCATCGCCGAAGCCCTCCATACCACCGTCCTCGGGATCGGCACGGCCATCGTCATGCTATTCCCAGTCACCTTCTTTAGTAAAAAAATTGATGTTCTCTCGGTGGAGCTCGAGGAGTTCTCCATGCTCCTCCTGAAAAAACTCTACACGGAAGAAGTCGCCGCCTGACGAGTTCCGGGTTCGCCCGCGATGAAGTTTAATCCCACCCGCCGCCGCCGCGTCGAGATCAACGTCATTCCGTTGATCGACATCTTGTGCATGCTCCTCATCTTTTTCATCGTCACCACCACCTTCAAAAAGAAAATCGCCTCGGTCGATGTCACCCCACCCAAATCTGAAAAAGGCACAGAAAAAGTCGAGGAGGCCAAAACGGCCCCGCCGGAATTGACCATGAAATCCTCCAAGGCGGCCGACTACGCCAAACTCTACGAAGCGGATAAATTTCCACTCTATCTCGGCGACCAGACCCTGAATATCGACCCCAAGTCCGACACCTTCCGAGCCGACCTCGCCAAGACCCTCAAGGCGAAAGGTGTTAAAAATGTGATTCTAAATTTTGACGAAACCACTCCGATTTCCATCTTCTTTAAGTTTTTTGATGCGTGTGAGGACGCCGGTGTCCCGATCTCCGTACGCACGTCCAAGATCGGTGGCGCCACGGCTAACCCCTGAAACCTTCCTCCCAACATCTTCTTCCAATTCGCCTGTACGGGGATCCCATCCTCCGCCAGCCCACCACGCCCGTTCGTCCCCCTGACGAAAAACTGAGCGAACTCGCGACCTGCCTCGAGGCCACCATGCACGAATCGGAAGGAATCGGCCTCGCCGCCCCGCAAGTGGGCGTTTCTTTGCAAATCGCAGTGATAGACCTGCGGAAAGTTCCCAAACGCCCATCCACCATGGAATTATTCGGCAAACCGGTGGACTGGCGAATCTATATGCCCCTCTTTTTTTGTAATCCCGTAATCACCCTGACTCGGAAACGCGAAGATGCCGACGAGGGATGCCTAAGCTTTCCTGGGATCACCGGCGACATTCGCCGAAGTCTCCGCATTCAGATGGATTATCTCGATCTTCAAGGACGTCCCATGACTCTCACCGCTGGCGGCCTTCTCGCCCGAGCCCTGCAACACGAGGTGGACCACCTGCTGGGTATCCTTTTCATCGACCGGATGACTCCCGACGTCCGCCGCTCCATCGCCCCAGCCTTGGATCAACTTTTGCAGTCGAACAAAACCATGCCGGGAGCCCGCTAACTTTATGTTGATTCTTGCAGATGCCGTCCTCGAGGCCCCGGCCAAGCTTCATCGGCCTGGGCGCCTCCGCATTAAGGGGGAAACAATTCTGGAAGTCGGATCTCACCTCCAAGCAACCCCCGGTGAGGAAGTGCTGGATTTCTCAGGCCTTACCATCACCCCCGGCTTCATCAATCTCCACGCCCATCTCGATCTATCTTCGCTTCACGGATCCCTCATACCCGGAAAAACCTTTGCGGATTGGCTCCGTCAAATCATCCCTATTCTCCCAGGCCTCACACCCGAAGTTCGTCGCCATTCCATCATACACTCCTCCAGAAAAGCCTCCCACTCCGGCACAACTTCCGTGCTCTCGATCACCTCGGATCTTTCGACGTTGGCAGGACTGAATTCCACCTCCACCCGTGTTTGGTGGGCTCTCGAGTTCATGGATCTCCACGGAAACCCGTCCCCATCGCAGAACCTCGACCGGGCCACCGCGTGGCTGTCACGCCACCCTGCCACCTCCTGGCACCTCGCCCTTTCTCCGCACGCGCCGTACACCTCCTCGCCCACCCTTTATCAGGAACTGGGTCGGCTCGCTTCCGAACATCACCTCCCTTTCACCACACACTTGGGCGAATCCAAGGAGGAAACCGACCTCTTATTTGGGAACACAGGACCTCTTCACCCACTTCTTCCTCCGGAACTTAAACGTGAAGATTTTTGTGGAAACACATCTTCTGTGGACTGGTGCCGCCGCCACCACTCTCTTCCATCCCATCCGATTCTAGCCCACCTCAATGAACTTAAGAATTCAGATGTCGATTATTTGGCCGAGATTCAAGCCACCATCGTCCATTGCCCTTCCACGCATCAGTGGTTCAATCGGCCTTCTTTTCAGTTGAATCTCTTGCGGGCCAAACAGATTCCCGTTTGCCTCGGAACCGATAGCCCAGCCTGTTCTCCCAATCTCCACCTCGATCTGCGAGAAGAAGTTCGCCTTTTTCGCCAAAACAATCCCAAGATCACGCACCACGAGGTTTGGGAGATGATCACATCCTCCCCCGCCCGAGCCCTGCGCATCGAAAATAAACTGGGAACTCTCCAAACCGGAAGCTGGGCGGATTGGGCCGGATGGAGAATCCCTCCAGACCAGGATCCCATCGAATCCATCCTCGAAAGTCACGGACCGGCAGAGGCAAGTTGCGTGGCAGGGCGGGTCAATCGCCACGATTTTATTTGAGATTTCGTCTCGTCCCACAATGTCGCGTTCCTCCCGATCTTTCCTTGGCGAGATCGCCACACAGAGCCTGACCCGAACGCAACAGCAGTCGCAACGTTCCCTCCCCCACGATCCGGCTCCCCTCTCTTTTTCTGATAACGATTACCTTGGACTTTCTCGTCATCCAGCAGTTCTAGATTCTGCCGAGCGGGCTTTAAGAGATTTTGGCGCCAGTGCCCGCGCCGCCCGCCTCTTGGCCGGACCTTGTCCCGAACATCTCCTCCTAGAAGAGTCACTGGCCTCTTGGAAATCCACGGATCGTGCCCTCCTTTTCTCCACCGGCTACGTCACTCCTTTAGGTGTGATTCCAGCACTCGTCGGACCCAAAGATACGGTGATTCTGGAACGACACGCCCACGCCTGCTTGTTTGACGGCGCAAAACTTTCATCGGCCCGCCTCAGGCTTTTTCATCGTCAGGACACATCGGAGCTTGAAAAGACTTTGGCATCAGCCACCCAACTCAACCCGGACGGAAAAATCCTTATCGTGGTTGAATCCCTTCACTCCATGGATGGCGACTGGGCTCCTCTGGCGGAAATTATCCGACTGAAGGAACAGGCTGGCGCTTGGCTCCTGCTCGATGAAGCTCACGCCAGCGGTATCTGTGGCCCCGCCGGAGCAGGCCTCGCCGCCCAACTTGGTTTAGCGAATCAAATTGAGATTCAGATGGGCACCCTCGGCAAGGCACTCGGTTCATCTGGCGGATTTGTAGCTGGCTCATGGCATATTATCGATCACCTGCTGAACGAAGCCCGAACTTTTCTTTTTGGAACCGCCCTCGCCCACGCCTCGGTCGCCGCCGCCCACGCCAGCCTGGCCATCGTTCTATCCCAGGAAGGCGACGAGCTCAGGCAGAAGTTGCATCGCAATATCAATCAATTCCGTTCCTCCTTCCCGACTCAATCCACGGGCCCGATCCAACCGATTCCTTGCGGTTCCAACTCTTCAGCCACCGAGGCGGCCAAGCTACTTCGGAATTCGGGTGTGGATGTTCCAGCCATCCGTACTCCCACCGTACTGGAAGGCACAGCCCGTCTGCGAGTTAGTCTTTCCTCGCGTCATTCTGCGTACGAGATAAGCAAGTTAACCACGGCTCTAGCCTCTCTCCCAAAACAAACCTCCCAGTGAATTCCAAGGAAATCATCCAGCTGGATCGGAAACATCTCTGGCATCCGTTCACCCCCATCTCTTACTGGATGGATCCAGCCTTTCACCCTATCTCCATCGCCTCTGGAGAGGGCGCCTGGCTCATCGACACCGATGGGAAGCGCTATCTGGATGGAAATTCATCCATCTGGACCAATCTGCATGGCCACCGACAACCCCAAATCGACGGAGCCATTCGCCAACAGCTCGATAAGATCGCCCACTCCTCTTTTCTCGGTCTTACTCACGAACCGGCCGTACGCCTCGCGGAGAAACTGGTGCAGTATGTAAAAGCAGAAGGCCTCTCCCCATCTCTCGATCGGGTTTTCTTTTCAGATGACGGCTCCACGGCCATGGAGGCTGGCCTTAAAATCATTCTTCAATCCTTTGCCCAGAACGGTCAGGCCCAGCGGACCGATTTCCTTTCCCCGGATGGTGCTTATCACGGCGATACGGTGGGAGCCATGAGTCTCGGCCACAGCGATACCTTTCATCGTCACTACAAACCCGTTCTCTTCCCTTCACGCAAGGTGATGACACCCGCCTGCTATCGATGTCCCTTCAACCACGCCCAACCAGAACAATCCGATGCTCGGAGTTATCGAAAATGTAATTTCGAATGCGCCACCTTGGCGGAGGAGGAGATCCACCGCTCTGGCGATCAACTCGCCGCTTGGGTTCTGGAACCGCGAGTCCAGGGAGCCGCAGGGATGGTCATGCATCCTCACGGATACGCCGCGCGCACTGCCGCTGCTGCCCGCAAGGTGGGGGCTCAGGTCTTCTTCGACGAAGTGCTCACGGGCTTCGGTCGGACCGGATCTCCTTTGGCTTCCCATGCGGAGGGATTCATACCGGACGTGCTCGCCTTGGCGAAGGGGTTTACGGGTGGCTATCTGCCTCTGGCGGCAACTCTGACTAGCGATGAGATTTTTCAATCCTTCGGCGGAGATCCCGACCGAACTTTCTTTCACGGACACAGCTACACCGCCAACCCGTTGGGCTGTGCCGCCGCTTTGGCCAACCTCGAACTTTTGGCGGAACCTCAGAAGAAAATACAGCACCGCGAGTTGATAAAAAACATTCAGACTCTTTCCCAACGTTTCTGGACCCACCCAAATGTTGGCGATGTGCGTCAAGAAGGTGCGATCTTAGCGATAGAGTTAGTGGCAGATCGTTCGACCCGCGCCTGCTTTTCCCCCAAGGAGCGACTCGGACTATGTGTCTGTCAATCGGCCCGGGTTTTCGGGCTCCTCACCCGTCCGATCGGCGACGTTTTGGTTCTGATGCCCCCTTACTGCACCACCGCCGACGAGTTAGAACAGATGGTCGATGCGCTTCTCCTGGCCATGCAAAAGGAGATTTTGGTTTGAAGGGCATCTTTATCACCGGAACGGATACGGGGGTTGGCAAAACCTACTTCACGGCCCTTTTGACCAGAGCTCTTCGGGATAAAGGAATTCCCGCCATCCCCCTCAAGCCTATTTCCTGTGGAGACCGCGAGGATTCGATTCGTTTATCTGAAGCCACGAACGGAGCTATTTCTCCTGTCGAAATAAACCCAATTCATTTTTCTGCTCCTTTGTCCCCCTACGCGGCTTCCATGCTCGAGGCACGTCCTTTTCCTTGGGCCATGCTTCGCGAACGAATGCAGAAACTGGAAGCCGACTACCCGGGTCCATTTCTCATCGAAGGAGTGGGTGGATGGCGAGTTCCTCTGGATCCAACATTGGGAGTACGGGAATGGGCTCAGGAACTTGCCTTGCCGGTGGTCGTCGTGGCTCGCGCCACTTTGGGCACCCTCAACCACACCTTGCTTACCATCGATTCGATTCGTCAATCCAAACTCACTGTTCTCGGCATTGTCCTTAATCATCATCAAACTCCAGACGACGACGCCTCGCGCACCAACCCAGCCCTCCTCGAGGAACTCACCGGCCTCCCGCTTCTCCCCCTCCCCGCTCAAACCACCCACCTCCTCCTACCACACTGGCTCCACCCGCATACTTAAAGTGTAACACGTGTTACATGCTTAGTTCCGCGGCCTATCCCGCCACCGACCAGCGGGGATCGGCGTCGGTATCCCAATCCGAGGCTACTCCGTCCAAAGCCCGACGCGCCGTCACCGCCGCGATCATCGATGCGTTATCTGTATTCCACCCAGCACCAGCCGTCAGAAGTTTAGCACCCGATCTGCGTGCTAACTCCTCTAGTGCCCGCGTTATGCCCTGATTCGCACTCACCCCACCACTCACGGTGAGCAGTCGTCTATCCGTTTGCTCCAAAGCATTCCTACAACGATCGACCAAAGATTCGGAAATTGCCGCCTGCACCTCCGCACAGAAATTGGACCGAGCAGATCCTGATCGAGCAATATCAGGATTTTTTTCCAGCAACAAACGGGCGGCATTTTTCAATCCACTAAAACTGAAATCGCATCCCGGAGCGCCTTTCATGGGTCGAGGCAAAGAATATATACCCACTTCCCCACCCTTGGCCTCGTTTTCGATCTCCGGACCGCCCGGATAACCCAAACCCACCATCCGAGCCAGTTTATCAAAAGCCTCTCCGGCCGCATCGTCCCGAGTAGTCCCCACAATCCTGCGCTCAGAAGGGCTCACTGCATCCACAAGCAACGTATGTCCTCCGCTGACGATCAGCGCCAGATGGGGATACTCGGGCCACTTCCCGCAGGAAACAAAGGGACTAAAAAGATGCCCCTCAAGATGATTGATTGCGTGGAACGGCACTTTTTCGGCCCACGCTAATGCTTTGCCGAAGGCCAAACCAACCAGTAAAGCTGGAGCCAACCCGGGACCAGCCGTAGCTCCCACTACATGAAAAGAGGATCGACCACATTTACCTCTGGCTTGTGCCGTGATTTTGGGAAGAAGTTCAAGATGTTGACGAACGGTTAACTCGGGAACGATTCCACCCAATAACGCATGCTCTTCCGGTCGGGTCGCCAAAGCTTCGCCAATGAGTCGGCATCCATGATCATCCGCCTCCACCACGGCGACCGCCGTCTCATCGCAGGAAGTCTCAATCCCTAAAGCACAAAGCTTCACGAATGTACGTTAGCGGGTCGGATCCGACCGTCGCGCCACCACTTTCCATCCCCTAAGGAGGTCCACGGCCCGATCGAGCGGCTCGTCTTGAATTTCGGCCACGGGGTCATCCGGTTTTTTTAACCCAGGACTTCTTTGACTAAAAATCGTCTGCTCCTCGGCTCGGGTCATGCGAGCCGTGATATCCGGTTCGATGCCCACCCCGTGAATTTTCCTGCGCGAAGGAGTGGTGTAGTGCGCCGTCGTCAGCCGCACGCCTACGTCCTGGGTCACGCTGGGATCCACACGCTGAACGGTCTGCACGGATCCTTTGCCAAAGGTCGTTTCCCCAAGGAGGACTGCCTTCCCGAGATCCTGCAACGCTCCTGCCACAATCTCGGCCGCGCTGGCGGTGTTGCCGTTCACTAAAACCACCGTGGGCCAGTGGACCCGGCGTGCCGTGGTACGGGAAAGATATTCTACACGTCCCACGGTTGCCTTCCTTCCTTCCGTGGCCACGACCAATGTCCCGTTGGGCACAAATCGGCTGACGACCTGCACAGCTGCATCCACCAGTCCTCCCGGATTATCCCGCAGGTCTAGAATCAGAGCCGTGGCCCCTTCCTTCTCCAACCGCGTGATCGCCACATCAAACTCCTTGTCAGTTCTCTCCCCAAACTGAGTGATCCTCAAATAACCGATTTTTTCCCCGCGTGCGGTGGATTCGGAGATCAGTCCTACGTCCTGGATCGTGGGCACCTGGATCATCTCTCGGACGACCGAGACCTCCATCATTTTCGCATCGGAAGGGCGGTAGATGGTCAGTTGGACGGGCGCACCTGGGCGACCGCGCAATTTGCGGATGGCCTCGCCCAAGGTGAGTTTCTGTGTTCCATGGCCTTCGATTTTAAGGATTCGATCTCCGGGTAACAGACCGGCCCGGTAAGCAGGTCCCCCTTCGATCGGCACATTGATCGTCAGCTGGTTTTCCACCAGCCCAATAGAGATTCCCAGCCCGCCGAACTGCCCTTCCGTTTCCGTCCGGATTAATTTGTAGTTTTCCGGATCGAGAAACTGACTATGCGGATCGAGGGATGAGAGAAGACCCCGCAAAGCTGCATAGGTCATCTTGTCGTAATCGGTCTTCTCGGGATCCAAATACGCGTCCCGGATCAACTCCACCACATTAGCGAAAAGGAGGGCACTGCGGTAGCGCCCCTCCTCGGTCTGGGTGGGGGAGTTGGTCTTCGCCCCTTCTGGTGCGGCCCACGCGGAAAGGCCGAATAGAAAAAAGCCGACCAGCCAGAAAGAGAAAAGTGAGCTCACGCTCGACCTGGAGTGTCGAGATTGGCCTGAAACCATTGGATCGTTTCTCGGAGTCCGTCTTCCAGCAAAACCTTGGGTTCCCAACCGAGGATCGTTTTGGCTCGGGTAATATCGGGTTGACGCTGTTGAGGGTCATCCACCGGGAGGGGCTTTTTCACGATCGTGCTCTTGCTCCCCGTCAGGCGGCGAATTCTTTCGGCGAATTCCATGATCGTCAGCTCCATCGGATTCCCGATGTTGACCGGCTCGTGAAAATCGGCCCGAGACAACCGATAGATTCCATCGATCAGATCGCTCACAAAACAAAAACTACGGGTCTGTTTGCCTTCGCCGAACACTGTCATCGGTTCGCCCCGCAAAGCTTGCCCGACAAATGCGGGAACCACCCGCCCATCCCGCAACCGCATCCGGGGGCCGTAGGTGTTGAAGATCCGGACGATCTTGGTGTTAACCTTGTGAAAGCGGTAGTAGGCCATCGTCATCGCCTCAGCGAAGCGCTTGGCCTCGTCATAAACCCCGCGTGGGCCGATGGGGTTTACGTTGCCCCAGTAATCTTCTTTTTGGGGATGAACCAGAGGGTCGCCATAACATTCGCTGGTGGAGGCGAGGAGGAAGGTGGCCCCCTTGGCTTTGGCCAGGCCCAGGGCGTTATGAGTGCCGAGTGAACCGACTTTCAGAGTCTGAATCGGCAACTCGAGATAGTCGATGGGGCTGGCGGGCGACGCAAAATGGAAGACAAAATCCACCGGTCCCTCCACGGCGATGAACTTGGTCACATCATGGCGCAGGAACCGGAATCTCTTTTCCGTGCGCAGGTGATCGAGATTCCGCTCGTTCCCGGTTAAAAGGTTGTCGATGGCCACGACTTCGTGGCCCTCCTTGAGGAGGCGGTCGGTGAGGTGGGATCCCAGGAATCCCGATCCTCCAGTTACTACACTGATTGGCACTCTTTTGGCCTAGAAAGGTTTTAGGGAAAAGGCAAGCCAACGGACTCGCTCCGCCATAATAATTAGGCCAAACTTTGCCTTATGCAGACGGGGTCGATCGCACCAGAGACGTCTTTTGGTAACTACCAAATAGAGCGGGAACTGGGTCAAGGCGGGATGGGCACGGTTTATCTGGCGAAGGACACTGGCTTGAATCGCAAGGTCGCCCTCAAAATTCTGCGAGCGGATCTCGGCGAAGATCCTGCGTTCGCCAGAAAGTTTTTGGAAGAGGTGGAAGTCACCGCTTCCCTCGCCCATCCAAACATCATCCGAGTGTTCACCCTTGGGGAGCAGGATGGTCGTCTTTACCTCGTGATGGAGCATTTGGATGAACCCAGCTTGGAGCACAGGATGGAGAAAGGGGGCAAACTTTCGGAAAAAGATGTCCTGGAAGTGGGCCTTGGAATTGCCTCCGCCCTGCAGTTTGCGCATGAGGAGACGGGCTTGATCCACCGAGACATCAAGCCGGGCAATATTCTCTTCGGTCGGGGAAATATTCCTAAGCTGGCCGATTTCGGATTGGCGGCGGGCGCGCGTTCTGCTTTAGGCCAACAAGACGAAATCTGGGGTACACCCTACTATGTTTCCCCGGAGAGGCTCCTGCGCGAACCGGAAGACATTCGTAGCGATATCTATTCTCTGGGAGCCACCCTCTATCACGCAATGGCTGGACGCCCTCCGTTCGAGGCGGACACTGCGGAGGAGGTGGCGCGGCGACATATTTCGGACCGACCTCCGCCCTTGCGGAGTTTCTGCCCCAATGCCCACGAGCAAACTGTGTTCACTCTCGACAAATGCCTCGGTAAGAAACCGGAGTTGAGATGGGCAAACTATGCCGAATTTATCAACCAATTAGCTGATGCGCTGCGGCGAATTTAGCGGGGAATTACTGGTAGATCTGATTGGTTAGACTGTTCGTGTTCAGGTTCAAATAGACGAATCCGATGGGAGCACCACCCGATCCTGACCTCAGGAACTCAGCCGAATTACCCACCCGGTAACAAACAATTCCTTTTTGCTTCCATCCTGTCCCGATGCCCGAAAGGGACTGGGTAGCGGTAATCGTGTTCACGCCTTTGGAGATCAACAGTGGAATCTGCCCATCATCCGAAGTGGTCAACCCTGAAACATAACCCAATGCAATATTGGAACCGGTGATACTGCTGGTGCTCACCGCCGCTGGGAAGCCATTGCCGGCCAAAACTTTCGTGCTAGTCAGCATGCCTCTGCCCATCAAATTGGTGAAAATCATGAGTGATGTTGTGCCGTTGGTTGAATAGGTGCCCTCGTTGTCATTCGCATCGCTGAAGAGAATCATTCCAACTTGCCGGGCGTTCGATACATCCACCTGCTGCTTTGCCTTGTCCAACCCACCTTGAATCGCTGGTACGGCCAGACTAGCCAAAAGACCAATGATGGTGATGACGACGAGGAGTTCAACGAGGGTGAAGGAATTCGCTTTTAGTTTTTTTAGACCGCGAAGAATTTTTGTCATAGATGAAAGCTCGTTCATTCTGCACTCTGTGTCAAATCACAATGAGCACCCCTGCCCTCGACCAACTTCTCGCCTACTCCATCTCCCCCGACCGGATTGCCACCACACCAGCCCACCCCCGAGACTCCGCCCGACTTCTTCTTGTCCGTCGGGACACCAGTGAGATCACCGACCTAACCATCAGCGACCTTCCCACCATCCTCTCCCCACGCAATCTCCTTGTCCTCAACAATTCCAAGGTCATCCCTGCCCGCCTCATCTGCTCCCATAACCGCACCGAACTCCTCCTCCTAGAGCAAACCAGCCCTGGTTGGTGGACCGCCCTCGGCACCCCAGCCAAACGCCTGCAACCTGGTACCATCGTCTTTCCCGATCCCATCCCAGGCTCCACCCACACCGGACCCGCCCCCCAACTTCGAGTGGAGAAAACCATCCCAGGAGGTCAACTGGTTCTTCGCGTCCTCGGTGACTCCCTCAATTTGGAGCACTACGGCCTACCCCCACTCCCTCCCTACATTCTCAAATCCCGGAAAGCCCAAGGTCAACCCGACTTCCAACCCTCCGACCACATCGACTACCAGACCACCTACGCCCAAGATCCAGGTTCCGTCGCCGCCCCCACCGCCGGCCTTCACTTCACCCCGGAACTCCTCGCCCAATTTTCCCACGCCTTTGTCACACTTCATGTCGGCCTTGGCACTTTCCGACCCATCAAAACCGCCGACTACCGTGATCACCCCATGCACTCGGAACACTATGAGATCCCCGCCGGCCTCGCAGAAAAAGTAGCCTCCGCCGATAAAGTTATCGCCGTGGGCACGACCTCCGCCCGGGTTCTGGAATCCGCTCCCTCTCTCCAGCCTCACCAAGGAACCACCGACTCCTTCATCTATCCCCCCTATGAATTTAAAAGAGTCGGCGGCCTCTTAACCAATTTTCACCTCGCTCACTCCACACTCCTCCTCCTCGTCGCCGCTTTCGCCGGACCCGAGCTCACCCTCCGCGCCTACCGCCACGCCATCGAGAAGGGCTACCGCTTTTTCAGCTTCGGCGATGCCATGCTGATATTATAAAACCAAGGCTACTTCGCCTCGACTTTCTTCGTCGGATCCTCCACTTCCACCAGCTCAATCGAAAAAACCAAGGTTTCATTGGCTCCGATACTGCCCGCCGCAGTTCCCCGTGCCCCGTACGCCAGATGGGAGGGAATCACCACCTCCCACTTGTCCCCCTCCCGCATCCGCGGCAAAACCTCCTGCCAGCCAGGCACCGTCCGATCCACCCGCAATCGGGCAGGCTCGGGTGTGGTGACTCCGTTTGTCGTGATCTCTTTGGACTTATCAAAAACCTTCCCATCGACATGTTTTCCCGCGTAATTCACCTTCACCCAGTCGCTCGGCTTGGGCGTCTTGCCCTTTCCTGTCGCCTCCACCTTATACAAAATCCCGTTTTTCAATTCCTGCACACCATCCTGCTGTTTGAACTCCTCGCAAAACATCGCCCCCAGTGTGATGTTGCGCCGTCCTCCCTTCTCGATCTCATCCTCCTCTTGAGCCGCAAGAATTCCCACCATCCCCAGTCCCAGCACCACTCCCAAAACGAGATAACGCGCCATGGCCCTCACTTTACCGACTCATCCTCCCCTGACAATCCACTCCGCCGTGAAAAATTAGAACTCCCCTCGCAGGGCAATCTGGAAGTACGGCGCCATCGTGCTGTTCACATGGTCGTTGATCCGCGGAAAATCGAACGTTCGCCAAACCAT
>CAIVGD010000111.1 GCA_903905395.1 uncultured Verrucomicrobiota bacterium | reverse complement strand
TGTCAGTGGCACTCTTTTGCCGGTTGAAAGAAAGAGCGAGCCGATGGTTGGTTATGACAGGAACAGGAAGCCCGTTCGTGGTCGGCAGTAGCGGATTCAAACCGAGGGCATATTTGATCAGATTTGGAACTCCATCGCCGGCCGGAGTGTTCGTGTCGGCACCCGAACCGATATTCTCCGCGACTCCGAACATTTGTTTCCGCCAGCTCTCCAGCGCGGAAAGAGTCGAGGTGGAATCGGTCGCAGAATTATTGTCGGCGTTGGCGTCCCCTCCCCCGGAAACGGCGAAGGTCGGAGTGAGTGAGGCCGCCGCGTTTGTGGCCACGGCAACGTTCAAGGTGATCGACGGGTAGGCGGCACCGGAAGCCAATGCCGTAGCGCGGGTAGCTGTCAGATTGGTAAGGTTCATCGTCCAGCCAGTGCCGGAACCCCCGGTGACACTAAGACCAGCAGGCAGGACGGCCGTCACCGTCACGGTGCCGCTGGAGGAGAGAGACCCACTGTTGGTGATGGCGAGAGTGTAACTGCCCGTGCCCCCACGAAGCCAGGGATCACCGGTGTGGCTGGCAGAAACCGCCAAATCCGGACCGGTCACAAAGGTGGTGTTGGCTCCGGAGGAGACGCCGCCGTCCAGGTTCATCGCCGCCACCCGGTAGTTGTATATGGTGTTGGAGGAAAGCCCGGTCAGGGAGTTGCTCACCGTGGCAGAGTTCGTGCCGATCCCCATCGGAACGGAACCTCGGACTTCCAAGTTATCAAACATCAGATCCTGAAAGGATCCCTCGCTGTTCCAGGCGGCGAATCCGATATGCGTGACGTTCGTTCCCGTCCCGCTCATCGTGCCGGAAATCCTCGTAAAGGCGGAGTTCGTGCGGAACTTGGCGCCGACGACATAACGGCGATTAAGGGCGTCGAAATCGACCTGAAAATCGATGATCGTGCTGCGCACATTCGCCCCCAGATCCAAGGTGCGCGTGCCGCTGGCATCCGTGACAAGGATCCCGTTGTTTCCGGAGCTTGGGGAAATCCCGAACCGAACCAACTCCCCGGAACTGAATCCGCTCGAGCCGCTGCCCGCCGTGGATTTCAGGTTGAATCCGCTAAACCCCTTGGCGTTGTTCACGTTAAAACGGGCGGACACGCTCATCGTGCCAAACTGCCTCGGCGTGCTGACCGTCCGGCGGAAGGAAATGCCCGCGCCGGATCCGGCGTAGGCCCCGAAACTTTTCGCTCCGTCGATCGTCTGGTTGGAAGAGTTGTTGGCCAAAAAGGTTCCCGCATCGGTGGCGGCGGAGAAGCGGTTGAAGGTCCCTAATCCGCTCCCCCCGTTGTTGTTCGGACTGGTGAAGTTGAAGTTGCTATAGTTCTCGGCCCCGTCTGACGCAAGGATGCGGGAAGTGGAGCCATAATTCGTGGTGGTACCCCATTCGAACCAGGACGAGGCGTAGGAGTTGTTGGGGTTGACGCTTCCGCGCAGCTGCACGCTGTTCATCGTCGGACTGGCCGGAGTCAGCGTGGTGACGGAAGGAGGCGGATATCCCGTGTAGAAACTCTGGTCGGTTCCATAGGAAACCCCGAAGCTGTTGGACGCCGCCGCCCGGTAGTAGTAGACCTGCCCCGCGCTCAGCCCGGTCAGCGCGGCCGAGAGGGCAACGCTGTTCGATCCGCTGCCCGCATCCTGGGTCGTGGTCGTGGACCCGTAGGAGGGAGTCGACCCATATTCAAAGAAGAAACTGGTCTGGCTGCCGTTGGGATTCACCGTCCCCTGGAACGTCGCAGCCGTCGTCACCACGTTGGTTGTGCCCAGCGTGGTCACCATCGGCTTCACGGACAGCGTCTTGAAGCTGAGCGTCGCGCCATAGGTCTTGTTGGTGATGTTGTTGTTCACGTTCATCGCCACGATCCGGAAGAAGTAGGTGGAATCGGGGCTCAAATTTGCGATCGCGGCCCATTTAGCCACCAGATTGGTGCCGGAACCGATCGCCTCCGGACTGTTCGATAAGCTCAGGACATCCGAGCGGTCCCCCCACTCGAAGTACACGGAGGTGTTCAACCCGTTCGGGGTCACGTCCCCGTTGAGGCTCGCCGTGTAGGGCATCACATAACCGGCCGCGATGGTCGTGACTAGCGGAAGGGCGGTGGTGGTGGTGAAGGTCAGCGTGTTCCCCGTGGTGGTCCCCTGGCTGTTGGTGCCGACGGCGCGGAAGTAGTAGGTGGTGTTGGCCTGCAGGCCGGTTAGGTTTGCGTTGACCGCCACCGGCGAGTTGCCGCTACCGATGCTCTGGCCGGCCGTCGAACTGCCGAACGATGGCGAGGTTCCGTATTCGAAAGAAACGGTGGTCGCCGCCCCGTTGGGCGTGACGGTGGCAGTCAGCGTGGCCGTGGTTTCCGCCAGGTTAGCCGAGGAGGCACTATTGATGGAGGGCCGGGCCAGACTGGAAGCAGCCCCAGTGGTGAAGCGGGACTCAAACGCCCCCTGCATCGCCAGGCTGTTGAAATCCGTGGCGCTGCTTTCGATCCGCACCGTGTACAGCGTGTTGCCGGCCAGGTTGGAGGACGGCGTGTAGGTCATGACCGTGTTGCCCGAGGTCCAGACAAAGGTTCCAGTGCTGTCCGGGGTGGTGGAGAACGCCGTTTCGACGCTGGCGGTGTTCATCACCTGGCTGAAGGTCAGCGAAACCGTCGAGGCGACCGACACTCCCGTGGAATCGTGGCTGGGTGTCGCCGAAGCTATCACCGGCTGAAGACTCGAGTACTGGCTCTGCGCCACGAGCATTTTGTAGGACGAGGCCGGGATCGACATGGAGGGAATCCCGTCCGTGCCCGCAACCACAGTGTAGGTTTCCGCCGGATTCAAGAGGTTGACCAAAACCGTCCCGGCCGGGTGGATCGTCGGCCGCGCCCCGATGGTCTGGGCCGAGGTCGCCGTGTTCATCACCACATAGACCTCCTCGGTTGTTCCCACTCGGCGGGCGTAGGCCAGCAAGCCCGGAGCATTCCAGTTGACCCAAAGCATTTGATGAGTTCCGGTTCGCAGCGCTGGGTAGAGGCGGCGTAAATTATTCAGCTTCGCCACCAACTTGAATCGTGGATGGGTCATGTTGAAATTGTCCCCCAAGGAAGGACCCTGCTCGAAGGCCCCGTCGAACATGTCCTCCCGGTTGTTGGGGTCCGACCCGCCGTTGAAGTCCTGCTCGGTGCCGTAGTATAGCGATGGAATCCCGCGCGTGGTGTAGAGGAAGACCAAGGCCATCTCCAGCCGGGCCGGGGTGCTCCCGGTGGCGGAGAGGAATCGCGCGTTGTCGTGGTTGTCCAGATTAAGAACCAAAGAGTCCAGAGACGTGGCGTCGTAATTCACCGTGGTCAGGTTGTTGTACCGACCCTCGATGGCTCCGGTCCCACCCGTCGCCGTCGCGAACACGCTTCCCATCTGGTAGTAGAGGGGGTAGTCCAGCACGCTCTCCATTTTGTAGATGCCGCTGGTCTTGGCGCCGGTGTAGGAGCCGCACTTGCTGTCCGACCCGTCGAACACCTCGCCGAACTGGAAAAAGTTGGGTTTGTCCGCCGCCTGGGCCGCGGACCGAATTTCAGGCGACCACGTGTCCCAGAAGCCCATCTCCACGTGCTTCACCGTGTCGACCCGATAGGCGTCGAATCCCACGGTCTGGATCCAGTAGGTCCAGATTTCCTTCATTTTCTGGCGGATGTAGGTCGTCTCGGTCTTAAAATCATCCAAGGAGGCCAGTTCGCCGTACTCCACCTGCGTCGCATCGCTCCAGTTCTGCGTGCCACCGTTGTTGTGAAAAATGTTAGTGAGGTTGGTGTTGCCGAACTGGGTCTGGAGCGAGGCGTTGTCGAACGGGGCCGCGTATTGTTGCCCACCCGAGTTGTAGCGGAGATTGTAACCGCCGGGTGGATAAACAAAGTTGGACCAGCCGGCGTCCCCGCTGTCCACCCAGGTACTGGCGTGGTTCACCACCACGTCGCAGATCACCAGAATGCCCCGCCTTTGCGCCTCGCGGACGAGGCTCTGCAGATTCGCCAAGGAGCCCATCCGGGGATTCACCGCATAGAAATCGGTGGCGGCGTAACCGTGGTAATCCCCGTTGGCGTTTTTCAACACGGGGGAAATCCAGATCGCTGTGGCGCCCAGCGACTGGATGTAATCCAGCTTCATTTCGATTCCCTTGAAGTCTCCCCCGTGGGCCTGATTGGGGGTAGTGGGGCTGTAATTCGGCAAACCTGCGGAGTTGTTGCTGGTATCACCGTCGTAGAACCGGTCGGTGATGATCTGATAGATGCTCTGGTTCCTCCAGAATTCCGCGGAAGCCACCGGGGAAAAGTTCGCATTCCGCGTCAGCAGGATGCGGTCGATGTCCAGCCAGGCATCCCGCATCCAGACGTTCAGCGTGTAGGTGCCGGCGGAAGGAATCGTGAGAGTGACCGGCGTGCTGGAACCGGCGGCCGTGTTCGCCCATGCCCAAGCGTTGTACTGTTGCAGATCGATGTGGGAGTTCGCGGGACTCGTTCCGTTCAGTCCGATGTAAAGTCCGGCGGAAGCCGCATCCCCCGCGTACCCCCGCACCCAAACATAGTAGGTGCCGGGATTTGAAAAGTTGATGCTGTAGTTGACCTGAGGACTGGTGCTTTGCCAGTTCGTGGTGACCGTGGTGGTCGACGTGCCATCGCTCGACGCCGCTTCAATGTAGCCCGCCCCCGAAAAGCCCGGCGTCGCGGTGTCGTTTGTCCATGCAAAGGTGATGCTGCTGATCGTGCGCGGCGTGCTGCTGGCAAAAGTCTCCGCTTCGATCCGGACAACCCCGTTGATCTCCGAAGTTTGAGAAAAACTCTGGAAATCCAAACCGATACAAAGCAACAAGATAGTTGCTAAATGCGTTTTGTTCAGCACGGTGTAAACCTACTGCAAAAAGGAAAAAAATCTACACTGGGATTGTTGAACCGTTCGCTTCGTCGTCCTGCAGACTATGTAAATCATTAACGGATAGTGACTATTGCTTGCAGGACAATCTGTGCACTGTTTTCTAAAATCCCATGAATTCGGGCGCCCAAGATCGCTTGCCTTCCCTTCTATTCTCCTACATCCAGTTCGCCGACGCCAAGCGGGGTTATGGATCGGTCACACTAAGCCGAAGAACCGTTTTTTTTGATAAGCAAGGACGGATGAATCCCCGCTTTGCGGCTTTTACGTCGAACAATTCTATGGCGGTCTCTCAAATCTTAAAATTCTGAACCATGAAGGGGTGAAAAACCTCCGGGGCTGGAATGGATGCTTCCCAGTCATTTCCACGAAAGGGAACCTTCACCCTTTCGGCATGGAGAAACATTCCCTGCAATCGCGTTTTTTTTGCGAATTCCCGGTTTTTTTCAAAATCCCCATACGTTCGATCCCCCACGATCGCCAGATTCCTCTGCGAACACTGGATGCGGAGTTGATGCGTTCGCCCCGTTTTCGGTTCCAGTTCCAGCAAACTCATCGGCCCGCACGGCCCCTTCCCCCTAGCCCTCTCCTTCATCACAGCCTCCGCCAAAACTCCCTGCCCCATCCTCGCCCGCGCCCGACCCCGATCCTTCATCACCTCCATCCGATCCTTCCACACCTCACTCGCCCTGACCGCACAGCCAAAGACCAACGCCACATACCGTTTTTTAATTTGGTGCTGGGCAAAAGAGTACTGCACCTCCGCCGCCGTTTGCTCCTGATCCGCCACCAGAATCACCCCCGACGTCCCCGCATCCAACCGATGCAACAACCACACCTTCCCCCCGCCCCTGTCCGGCGGCAGATGATACGCCTCATCCTTCAATGAGTAACTGCAGGTCAACAAAGCCTTCGCATCCCGACTCCCCTCTTTCGGTTGCGACCGCACCCCTTCCGGTTTGGAGAGGGCGTAGAGACCCGCGGGCCCCACCGCCACCACGGTGACTCCAGGCCCCAGCGGCCAATCGTTTTTAGGGTCAATCTCCACGTGCGTCGTTCTCCACTCTTTTCGTCTGGAAAAAATCTTTTAATAAATCCCGACACTCCTCCGCCTTCACCCCACCCCGCACTTCACACTTATGATTCATTCCCTCGAACTGTAACAAATTGATCGCACCACCTCCCGCTCCCATGCGGGAATCCGCCGCCCCATAGACCACACGCTTCACCCTCGATAACACCATCGCTCCTGCACACATCGGACAAGGTTCCTTCGTCACATACACCGTAGCCTCCGTCAACCGCCAGTCGCCCAACTCTCCCGCCGCCGCCGTCACCGCCAACATTTCCGCGTGAGCTGTCGCATCCTTCAACTCCTCCACCTGATTATGAGTCTTCGTAACGATCTTCCCGTTCACAACCAGCACCGCCCCCACCGGCACCTCCCCCTTGGCCGCCGCCTTGCGGGCTTGGCGTAAGGCCTCTTCCATGAAATGTTCATCCGTCACCCCCCCACTCTGATGAATCCCGACCTCCTCCAAAAGATCAAATCACCCGCCGGCGCCTGGCTCCCCTGCTCCCGCACACTCCTTCGCCTGAGCGGTACCGACCGCGTCCGCTTCCTCAACGGTCAAGTCACCCAAGATCTCAAAAAACTCCAACCCGGTCACGCCGTCCGCGCCGCCGTCATCACCTCCAAGGGCCGGCTCGATGCCGATGTCCGCGTCGCTGCCACACCCGATGCCCTGCTCATCGAGACCGACCCCGCCTTGCGCGAATCTCTCCGCACACGAATCGAAAAATTTATCGTCTCCGATGATGTCAGCATCGAAGACCTCTCCACCTCCTACACGTTGGCACATTTTCCGGGTCTCTCTTCCTCGCCCGCCGATGCGCCAAAAGATTCTCTTACCTTTGACTGCCCCCGCTTTCGCGAACCGGGCCTCGACCTCTGGATTCCAATAAACTCCTCTTGGAAACCCGCTTCCTACCCTCTTTCCGATTGGGAGCCTTTGCGCATCGCCCGCGGTCTCCCTCTTTGGAGTGTGGATGTCGGACCCGACACTCTTCCTCCCGAAGCCGGTTTTGAATCCGACGCCATCAGCTCCACCAAAGGTTGCTACATCGGACAGGAAGTCATCTCCCGACTCCGTAGCGTCGGCCATGTGAACCGCCACCTTTGTATCTTGGGCGCTACTTTCACATCTTCCGACCTTCCCACATTCGCACTCCCCTCAATTTGCCTCACGCCCGAAGGCAAAGAGGCGGGACAAATCACCAGCCTCACTTCGGTTTCCGATCTTTCCACGAACCTCGCCCTCGCCATGATTCGCCGCGATTGCGCTCAACCAGGAAATTCAGTATTGGCCGGCGGAGTCGTTTGGACCATTCTTCGACATGCTTAAAACCATTCTCTCCTCCAAAGTCATCGCTCCTTTTGTCTGTTCCATTCTTTTTTCTTTTGCCGCGTGTGCGGCGGAAACCAACACCCCCACCCCAAAGGAATCAACCGACATGAAACCCACCCCCGCCACGCTCGTTGAAGAAGATATCGTCACCCTAACCACCCCGGACGGCGTGATCGTGATCAAACTCGACACCATCAAATGCCCCAAACACAGCGAGAACTTCAAAAAGCTGGTGAAGGAAGGTTTCTATGACGGTACCACTTTCCACCGCGTCATCCCCGGATTCATGATCCAAGGTGGCGATCCCAAAAGTAAAAACGCCGACGACCGCGGCTCGCACGGCACTGGCGGCCCAGGCTACACCATCCCCGCTGAAATCGGCAACAAGCACAAGCGGGGCACCGTCTCCGCCGCCCGACTCGGCGATGAAGGCAACCCCAAACGTGATTCCAGCGGCAGTCAGTTTTTCATCTGCGTGACCGAAACCGCCTTCCTTGATGGTCAGTACTCCGCTTTCGGCGAGGTCATCGAAGGCATGGATGTGGCGGACAAGATCGTGGCCAAGCCCAGGGATGCCCGCGACAACCCGAAAGATCGCGTCACCATCAACGCCAAACTCGGCCGCCCGAAAAGTTAAGCATACTCACATTTTGCATTTGGTCGTAGGTCGTATGGGCTGTTGCAAGGCAGTACCTTGGCTTGGCTGAAAATCGCTGTTGGGGTCGGGTTGATTCGGGCGCAACTTTGGGCGGAAAATACTTTAGCTCCACAGGGAAATGGTCGCTCGGCACATCCCCCTTTCTCACCACTCGAACCTCTCTCTGCTGATCCCCGAACATTTTGATCCACCCGGGAGAAAGTAGGATGTGATCGAAATCAGCTGGAGGATACTTTCTAAACGGATCCGCCTTCACCGTAGCCGCCTCCGGCCACGGAATCTCCTCCGCCGCCGAGATCCATCCCTCCTTAAGCAGCCTTCTGATGGTCTGCTCCTCCGCAAACTCCGGATTCCTGAGCGAGCAGTTAAAATCCCCAGCCACGAGAATGGCATCTTGATGCGGATCCAGCCCCCTTCTGTGCCAATCCCAGCGCAGGTAATCTACCGCCCTTTCCCTCCTCTCGCCCGAAGCTTCTCTCCCTCCCCGATTGCTTTTTAGGTGCACGGCATAAACCGTAAGCGATCTCCCTCCTCGATCCGAAAATTCCGCCCCCAGAAAACCTCTCACGGGCCGGTCCGGAGTCAGAGGCAAGGCATGAAAATCCACCTCCCAAACCTCCCTCCATGGAATCTGACTGGCGATCGCCACGTTCTGCGGTGGCAGTTTTTCATCCTCATCCTTTGCCCTCTGAAAATTGGATACGGCTCGCCAAGGATGGTCTGAGATGACTCGGCCGAGGGCTCCTTCATCCATCACCTCCTCAAGGATCGCCACCTGCGGATTGATGTTTTGCAAAGTCTCTTGCACGGCTTTCTCATGCTTCTCGCGCGCGGGCTCCTTGGCGCGGGGGGTTTGCCCCGGAAACCACTGCAGGTTCCAAGTCACCCAACTCGTGGGAAAATGAGTCAAGGGATGATCCTTGGCCGGAACCGTCAGAGTCGGCGTACCCAAGAGAGGTGGCTGAAGCGGCAGAGCCACCGCCGCAAACAAGGACCATAGAACCAACCCCAGCACGATAGATAATTTCTTCATACTAGATTAAACTGAGCTCAAGGCCAAAAGGTGCGGTTATATTTTCAAAAGCGCCGCCTCAGCGAACTTTTCCTACCTTACCCCCTCGGGTTGCGGGAGAGACGATTGCCCCACATCGTCCATGTGGTGCTAAATGGCAAACCCGTTCGTATATTTGTCTTTTTTGGTATATGCTGTTACCTACGACTACTTTGTATTTACGCATTTTTGTCTTATTCCAATGGGCGGATCAATTTTTCTTCGGCTCGTACCTTAATCGATTTCGGGTAAGTTGATTACACGGGCCTGTGGCGAAACTGGCAGACGCGACAGACTTAGGATCTGTTGGGGTAACCCATGGAGGTTCGAGTCCTCTCAGGCCCACTTTATACCCCCCTTGTTCATGGGTGATTGGTTCGTGAGGGAATAGGTTCTTGGAAAAACTTGAACCTTTTCCGATCCTCTCCACAGGATGATCAAGATTCTAGGAAAGCTCCATTTCGCCATCGGGTTGGCCTGCTTGGCCTGGATCGCACCCTGCCCGCTCCACGCAATGGACGACGAAACAGCCAAAACCATCGCCGATCTGAAGGCCCAGATGCAGGCTCTCGTGGATGAGGTCAAACAACTCAAAGCCCAAGTTGCTACCCCCGCCCCAACCGCCCCTGCCTTGCCCGCTCCCTCTGCCACCTACAACCCCGAACCAACTCAAGCCAACCGTCCGCTGATGGAGTTGCCACAAGGTGGAAGTACCGAGACCGCCCCCACCAAAATTCAGGAAGGACCTGGAAACCTCCCCATGCTCGATGTCTCCGACAAGGGCCTCATTTTCCGCTCCAAGGACAACCGCCATTCAATCCGGTTGGGTGGGCTCCTTCAGGTGGACGATCGCGAGTTCGCGGACGAGGGATCTGGCCAAGCATCGAAATTTCTCATCCGCCGCGCCAGGCCCTACGTATCCGGATTTTTTTACGACGACTGGAACTTCCGATTTGCCGAGGAGTTCGCCCTCTCCTCCCCTAATGCCACCTCCTACACCTCCACAATTGCCGAGGCCTTTCTCAATTATAAGCCCATAAACGAAATTCAGTTCGAAGCCGGGAAATACAAACCACCCGTCGCGTTGGAGCAGTTGGCGACCGACACATTTCTTCCTTTCAACGAACGCTCGGTAACTTCCAACCTCTCGCCTCAGCGAGATGTAGGATTCATGACCCATGGACAGGTGGTGGACGGGAAATTATCCTGGGCCGCCATGGTGGGCGCCGGCGCGCGCAACAACAGCCTCAACACGGGGCTGGATTACGACACGGGTGAAACCGGATATTTTCGTCTGTTTGCCCAACCCTTTAAAGGGGAGAAGGACTTGGAGACCTTGGAAGGCCTTCGCTTGGGCGTCGGAGGAAGCATCCAATGGCAAAACACATCCAATGCCGGAGCACCTCAGCTTTTTCAAAACTACACCACCGATGGCGGCAACACCTTTTTCTCCTTCCCCAACGGCCTGAACACCTATGGGGAACACTGGCGGATCAGCCCCCAACTTTACTACAACTACGATTCCTTCAGTGTCCTCAGCGAGTTCATCGCCGAACAGCAGGGGGTGAACACCGCCGCGGTCGGGGCGGGTGGAGGAAACACTAATTATCAGTCCACCGCCTGGAATGTGACGTTGGACTACGTCCTGACCGGCGAGAAAGCCAGCTTGGACGGCATCATTCCCAAGGAACCGTTCGACTTTAAAAACGGCACCTGGGGAGCTTGGGAAATGGCGATCCGGTACGATGGTCTGGCCGTCGGCGCGAACGCATTCCGTCCCGTCTCCCAAGGCGGTTTAGGTATTTCGGCCACGAGCAACGCCAGCGAGGTCAACGGCTTCTCCTGGGCTTTAAACTGGTATATGAACCGCATCATCCGGCTCGGGTGCACCGTCGAATATAACGCCTTCACCGGGGGCGGAGCCAAAGGCACGGTGGTGGAAAACAACGAGCTCGGATTCATCACCCGCCTCCAGTTGAACTATTGACGTTTTACGAATACGCGTGCTTGCGCATCCTGACACGACCGGAATTGCCGTCCGTACCTACCTTAACTTCCAACCTCAAAACCGAAAACAACTGT
>CAIVGD010000110.1 GCA_903905395.1 uncultured Verrucomicrobiota bacterium | reverse complement strand
TGCCGGCGTGGGCGCCGGGCAGTCGGGGAGAGTAAATATCGATGTGGACATCGTCTCGGAAGGCAGGAGTGAAAAAGGGGAAGCCTTGGAGGTGATCCCAGTGAGAGTGGGTGAAGAGAAAGGTAAACGATTTCCGTCCCGCCTTATTCCAGACAAGACCGGCCTGCCGGAGCCCGGAACCGGCATCAATTACGAGGAGTCCATCGGCTCCCCATTGGAGGCTGACGCATGTGGTGTCGCCCCCGAACTGCTGGGTGGGAACCTCGGAGGTCGAGGGGGATGGGATACTGCCGCGGGTGCCCCAGAAGTGAAATTTCATGACTATCCTGTTTTGCCGGAAAGACGCCGGGCGAGAAGCAGGATATTATTGTCGCCGACGCGGCGGCGTTCGATTCGCTGAAAACCATTTTGGATCATCACCATTCCCCAACCGCCGGCACCAATTTCGCCGGGGTGACGGCTGGCCCCATGTTTGGGGTCGAAAGCCTTGCCATGATCGGAAAGTTCAAAGATCAACTCCTCCGGAGTCATGTGAATATCGATACGGACCAGACCCGGGCGGCCGCTGTAGGAGTGAAGATGGATGTTGGTGAGAGCTTCGTCCACGGCCGCGAGGAGTTTTCCCGAGTCGAGGTAATTGAAGCCGGCGTGGATGGCCCAACGTTCGGCGAGGGTGCGCAGGCCGTGAAGACGGGGTGGGGCCAACTCGATTTCGATCGAGGATTCTGGAGCGGAGGAGGCCTCGGACACAGGCACCCGTCAATCGTTGGGAATGGGGGCAGGGATGGGTTTGTCGCTTTTCAGAATATCTTCCTCGGAGGGGAGGCGGGGTACGGGGCCACCCCAAACGAGACGCCAAGGTTTGCGGGCGACGGTGCCGACGAAGGTTTTACCGTAGGTGGCGATGACCTTGAGATTTTCGAGGACGTTCTTGAGGTCGAGAATGGCCTGACTGATGGCAGAATCATTTTTCGTGAGGAGCGTGTTCACTCCGTCGATCAACTCTTTTCCCGAGGCCATCACTTGGTCCAGGGTGGCAGTCCGTTTGGCATAAAGAATCGTATCAGGTGGGAGGGCAGGATTATCGATGGGGCCGGGGTCGAGATTAAGGTATTTCGTAGAAAGGATGGTGTCGGAGGTGATGGAGGCGGTGGTCCCAACCCGGAGGGGGGGTAATTCGCGGTGTACATCGATAATCACGCGGATGGCGCAACCTGGGGATTCCTTGAGGCGTTCCTCATCGGTAAGTAATTTGACATTGCGGATCCGACCGGCGACGGCTCCGGCGTAACGGAACTCGGCTTGGCGGTCGAGACCAACAGCGGTGGGGAGGTCGACAGTGAGAACGGCTTTGGGTTTATTAAAGTTGGCGCCGGAAATGGCAAAGGATAGGGCGATCAGGAGAATCACGCTGCAAGCGATGACGGCGGCGGCGATAAGGAAGTCAGAACGGAAATGTTTCATGGCAAGTGGGGTGCTATTCAGCCGTCTCCGAGCAGATGTTTCAAGTAATCATCTTGGGAAAGGCGGAAAGGAATGGGGCCGTCGGCCTCGCCCCGGAGGAACTGCTGGAGGAAGGGGTCTGGGTTGATTTTCATCTCTTCCGGGGTGCCCTCGGCGACGACCTCTCCCTGCCGCGGACCGCTACCGAGCATAAGCAGGCGGGTAGCGATCCGAAAGCAGCTGGTCATGTCGTGGCTGACGACGACGGCGGTCACGCCGATTTTGCGGGTGCTGTCGAGGGTAAGTTGGTCCACCACGGCGGTCATGACGGGATCAAGGCCGGAGGTGGGTTCGTCGCTAAAGACCAGCTCGGGATCGAGGGCTAGGGCACGGGCGAGGCCGACGCGTTTACGCATGCCGCCGCTGAGTTCGGTGGGTTTGAAATTTTCAAAGCCGGTCAGGCCGACGAGTTCGAGCTTCATTTTGACGACCATTTCAATGAGGGAGGGATCGACTTGGCTATGTTCTTGGAGAGGCAGGGCGATATTTTCTCCGACGGTCATGGATTGAAAAAGGGCGCCGAACTGGAAATTCATACCGAAGCGAAGGCGGATGCGGTCGAGGTCCTGCGGGGAAATTTTGGTGATGTCCTCGCCGAAGAGGTGGATCGATCCGGAGGTGGGGCGTTGGGCCCCGATAAGGTTGCGTAACAGGGTGGTTTTACCGCAACCGCTACCGCCCATGATGACGAAGGTCTCTCCTTTGCGGACTTGGAAGCTGATGCCGTTCAGGACTGGGCGCTTACCGTAGATCTGGACGAGGTCCTTGACCTCGAGGATGACCTCGCCTGGGGGAGTGGGTTTAGGTTTAGCCGAGTTCATAAGACAAAATAGAAAAGACCGGTGAGGAGAGCATCGGCGATGATGATCCATAGGATGGAGTAGACAACGGAAGCTGTGGTGGCCCGACCGACCCCCTCGGCTCCGCCCTCGACGTTGAGGCCTTGGTAGCAAGCGATGGTGATGAGGATGTGGGCGAAGACCACGCTTTTGATCAAACCGGAATAGAGATCCCACACCTCCGGTCGTTGGACGGCGTGCATGATGTAGAACGAGGTGGACATCCCGAGGGTGCCCGCACAGACGGCCCAACCTCCGGCCAAGCCGATGCAGTTTCCAAAGATAGTGAGGCAGGGGAGCATAATCATGAGAGCGATGTAGCGGGGGATAACGAGGTAGCGGATGGGAGGGATGGCCATTACCCGGAGGGCCTCGATCTCCTCGTTAACCTTCATGGTGCCGATTTCGGCGGCGACGGCCGAGCCACTGCGGCCGACCACGATGATGGCGATGAGGAGTGGGCCGAGCTCGCGCATCAGACTGAGAGAGACGAGGTCGGGGATGAAGGAATCCGCTCCGAGTTTGCCCAGTTCGGTGGAGCTTTGCATGGCGAGGATGAAACCAACACTGAGGGCGACCAAGCTGGCCATGGGCAGGGCTTGGACTCCGATGCGGATCATTTGGGCGAGAATCTGGGAAGGGACGAGAATCCCGCGCCGAGTCAGGCCGTAGAGGATCCAGCCAAAGATCCGGACGTTTAGCAGGCCGTACCCATTGCCCTCCACATTGAGGAGAGACTGGAGAGATAATTTCAAGCCGCGCCGCCGGTGAGAGATTTCTGTGCAGTAGCCTGATCGGGGAAGATGGAGAAAACTTCGCTCAGGCGCATGAGATCGAAAGAGCTACGCACTCGGGAGGTGAGGGAGCAGATGGCAAATTTTCCGGAGTAGGCCCGCGCGCTCT
Organism: uncultured Verrucomicrobiota bacterium; assembly: GCA_903905395.1. Lineage (GTDB taxonomy): Bacteria > Verrucomicrobiota > Verrucomicrobiia > Methylacidiphilales > Verrucolacustridaceae > Verrucolacustris. The sequence continues at coordinate 10,762 of CAIVGD010000110.1, read as the reverse complement.
GATAGTATTCGATGAGGGTGGCGAGACCGGAGGAGTCGATATAGGCGACTTGGGCGAAATCGAGCAACAGATGTGGGGTTTTCTCCTTGGCCTTGTCGCGCAGAATTGCGCGCAGGGTGGGAGACTGGTTGAGGTCGATCTCCCCCGTGACGATGAGGATGAGGACCTTCTCTTCGGCTTTTTCTACAATCTCCATGAGGGGCAAATTATAACGGATGTCCGTTAGCCGCCCAAGCGCAAAGGAGGACTTTTTCACTGGCCGAGAGAGGTGATTGGGGAGAACCTTACAAGTTCATGAACTTTCTCAAGCTGTTTCAACCGCCCCCGATAGATCCTCAGTTAAAGGTCGTCTCCGGAGTATCCGTTTTTCGCGATTGCAACCGGGCCGAATTGGAGGCCCTGCGACTACATTTACACGAACGACATTTTCTGGCGGGCGAAATTGTTTTTGACGAGGGAGAGCAAGGGGAGGGGATGTATGTGGTCATCAGTGGAAAGCTCCGAGCGACCCGCAAAGGCCTCTTGAAGAAAAAAACCCTCGGATATATACAGCCCGGCGAGTGCTTCGGGGAGATGGCATTGCTGGAGGCGGGACCGCGGGTTGCAACCGTCGTGGCGGAAGAGCCGACCACCGTCCTGGCCATGTTTCGTCCGGAACTCGTGCAGTTAGCGGAGTCCCGTCCACGGTTGGGTTATAAGATAGCCCGGGGCGTGGCTTTGGTGATGGAGGCGCGGCTGCGGCGGATCGCGGAGGGTCAACCGGACGAAGTTTCCGTCACATGAAGGAGGGCATGGCTAACGATCGTTCCCTGGAGCATCCGATTATTTGGGTGGCGGTGATTTGCGGGGCGTTAGGCTCGATCGTTCTGCTAAATACGGTGGCCTGGCTGGCCTTTCCGCTCGTGCTCGCCGTGGTGCTTTTCTATCTCGTCCAGCCGCTCTTGCAGCGCCTGCAACTCTCCGGGGTCACCCCGAATCAAGCCTTGGGGATTTTTCTCGCGGCCGCGACGATTCTCACTGTGATTGCCTCCGTCACGGTTCTTCCGGCGATCTTCAATTCCCTGTCTGAGTTCCAGAACCAGCTGCCCGAACACTGGACCAGGTTGCAGTCCGTCTTGCGGCAAGACTTGCTTTCGATCGAAGGGCGATTTCATTTTGCCCAAAGGGCCGGCTTAGCGGATGGGTTTCAGGCCCAGCTTGATCACTTTGTGGCAAGTTCCGGGAAAGCCTATCTCGCCGATTCGATTCTTTTTCTGATCCATTGGTTGCCCAGCCTGCTCTTGGTTCCGTTCCTCACTTTTTTCTTTTTGCGGGATGGCACCGCTTTCCATCGTTTGATTTTGAGAGCTGTCCCGAATGCTTTCTTTGAAAAAACCCTTCTCCTCTTCGACCGGATGGATGGCCAGATGCGCGCTTATTTCCGCGGGATGTTGGGCCTGACGCTCCTCGATACGGTGAGTCTGGGACTGGGTTTGTGGTTTTTGGGGCATTGGGATGGAGTTTTTGGTTTTTGGGATGCGATGTTGCTGGGCTTAATCTGCGCGGTTTTCGCCTGGGTGCCGTACGTGGGTTCGGCCATTGGAGGATTAGTCGCGGTGGCTACTTGCGCGGTCAAAGCGCCGCAGGACGGAGGGTTGCTCCTCTCGGTGGTAATTCTGTTTTTAGCGGTTCGGTTGCTGGACGAGTTTCTTTACACCCCGTTGACGGTGGGGCGGGCGCTCCGGATGCATCCCCTCATCACCGTCATGATGATTTTTGCCGGAGGAATGCTGGGCGGGGTGTATGGGCTTCTTCTCGCGATGCCTTTGTTGGGAATTTTTACGGTTTTGGGTCAGATGTTCGGGGAGATCTGGTTTGATCCCCGTCTCCGCGCGCGCCAGCAGGCCCGCAACCTTCTGGAAAAGCGATTGGCTTCCAAAGACTTGGACCTTTGAGGGGTCCCGCCCGCTGGGCGGGGAACTTGCCCCCTTGGGAGTGGGTAGGGCAGAATGGGGTATGGCCAAATCCAAGATTAAAAAAACGGTTCGGAAAAATTCCCAATCCAAGGTGTCGCATGATATCCGAGAGGTGATCTCGCATGCCGAAGAACTTCTCCATGTCACGGCCGGTGATCTCGGGGACAAGGCACGGGAAATCCGACAACAGCTGGCCCACAAGCTGGAGGCGGCCAGAGAAAAATTTCAAAACCTCGACGACGTCAAAGAGGCCGCAGAAGAGGGGATGAAGGAAGCGGACCGGGTGATCCGCAAGCATCCGTACGAATCGGTGGGCGTCGCCTTGGTGGCGGGCCTGATCCTCGGGGCCCTGCTCAACCGGCGCTAAACACAGAATAATTCCATGATCTCCGCTCTTCGTGATTTAGCTCTCACTTCCGTCAAGATGGTGGAGGAACGTCTGCGCCTCCTTGGAGCCGAACTGCAGGAAGAAAAATGGCGGGCCGTCGAAGCCATTCTTTGGCTGGCGGTGGCGCTGGGTTTGGGGACGTTGGCCCTGCTCGTCGCCTCGTTGGCGGTGGTGTTGTCCGTTTGGCCCGATCCCCAGGCTCGAATTCTCGCTCTCGTGGGATTGGCCCTGCTCTACGGCTTGGGCGCACTGGCCGCTTTTCTTCGTATGCGCAAACGGATCCAAGGGGAGGGCCTACCCTTTTCCGATACTGTCGCTGAATTCCAGAGGGACCGGGAATGGTTGAGCTCCCGGCGCTGACCCGGGCGCGGGCGATCCGCCTGGCTTGTCAGGCCTCCTCCCGGAGAGCCGGCTGGGAATTCCGCCGCGCCTGTGCCGGGGTAGAACCTCTTTGTCACTGGATCGACGGGGGCGAAAACGTGATCCGTTTGGGTACCCAATGGGGCGGTTTGGGGCTGGCGGCGGTATCTCTTTTTTATCCTGGAAAAAAAGCCGCAGGATGCGGGATCGGGATCGGCCGCCGGCTTTTGGCCGGTGCCAGCCTCTTCCAGCAGATCACGCAGGCTTGGTCTAGCTGGCGCGGTTGACCCGCGAGGAGCGCATCCCATGAGACTCGTTATTAAAATCGGCAGCAGCCTTCTCGCCGCCGATGCGGGAGGTCTGGCCCTAGGTCGGATACGTCGCTGGGCCGATCAGATCGCGGGTTTGCGCCGCTCCGGCCATGAAGTGATCCTCGTAAGCTCCGGAGCTATCCGCGCCGGGATGCAGGCTCTCGCACTGCGCCAGCGTCCCACCTCCCGGCCCGAAATGCAGGCCTGCGCAACGATTGGCCAACCGCTTTTGATGAAAGCCTACGGCTCTGCGCTCGCACCTCACCGCCTGTTGGCCGCACAGATTCTTTTAACTTCGTGGGATCTCGATAGCCGTCGCATCTACGCCAACACACGCGCCACCCTCCAGACTCTCCTGCGTCTGAAAAAATGTGTGCCGATTTTCAACGAGAACGACGCCCTGTCGTTTGAAGAAATCGCCTTGCTCAACGCCTTCGGGGACAACGACCGACTTTCCTCGCACGTGGCGATCCTTGCCCAAGCCGATCGTCTGGTGATCTTGACCGATGCGCCCGGCTTGATGAGCCTACCCGACGGAAGCGGGCGACTAATCCGCCGCGTGAAAAAAATCGATGCCAAGATCTTGGCCTGTGCCGGTGGAGCAGGGAGTGAGGGATCGGTCGGGGGTATGCTTTCCAAGTTGGAGGCGGCCCGTCTCGCGATGAGCCGTGGAATTCCCGTGGTGATTGCGGATGGGAGGGAAGCGGGCGTCCTTCGGAAAAGCGTTCTGCGAGCCCCTCCCGGAACACTGGTGGCAAAATGAGCGCGGTGGTGGAACTGGCCCGGCGGGCCAAGGCGGCGGCGCGCCAACTGGCCCGACTCTCCACGGAGGAGAAAAATATTCTCCTGCTCACAATGGCCGACCAACTCGAATCACGCCGGAAAGAAATCACGGAGGCCAACCAGGAGGATGTGAAGTCGGCGAAGGCCGCAGGAATTTCGGGCGCTTTGCTTGACCGGTTGGAACTGAACGCCAAGCGGTTTGCGGAAATGGTGGCGGGAGTGCGTCAGGTGGCAGCCCTGCCGGATCCCGTGGGAGAAGTGTTGAAAAAATGGAGCCGTCCCAACGGACTGGAGATTTCCAAAATTCGCGTGCCGATCGGGTTGATCGGAATCATTTACGAATCCCGACCCAACGTGACGGTGGACAGCGCGGTGCTTTGTTTGAAGACGGGCAACGCCACTTTATTGCGGGGAGGACGGGAGGCGAACAAGAGCAACCGGGCTTTGGCGAATGCGCTTGGGGAAGCCGCGGTGAAGAGGGGACTCCCCACCGAGGTGGTCGCCTTGGTGGAGAATGAGGGGCGGGACAGTATTCCGGAGATGTGCAGATTGGAAGGAGTTATAGATCTTCTTATTCCTCGGGGAGGTCAGGGACTGATCGAGATGGTGCTGGAGCATGCGCGGGTTCCCGTGATCAAGCATTCCCACGGGGTCTGTCATATTTTTGTTCATCGTGCGGCCGATCCCGCCATTGCGGAGGCGATCACGGTGAATGCCAAGTGCCAACGCCCAGCCACCTGCAACGCGGCGGAGACTCTTTTGGTGGATCGGGTGGGCGCGGAGAAAATCCTACCCCGGCTGGTCAAGGCCCTGCGGTTGCAAGGGGTGAAACTTTTCGGGGATGAGGCTGCGGCGAAAGCGGCGGGTGAGAAGCTGGCGGCTCCAAAAAACTGGGAAACGGAGTATCTCGATCTGACGATGGCCATCCGGGTGGTGGATGGGGTGGAAGGGGCATTGGAACATTTAGAGAAACATGGGAGCCATCATTCGGACGCGATCATCACGGAGGATCGGGCGGCGGCGGAACAGTTCCTGCGTGGGGCGGATTCGGCGGCCGTTTACTGGAACGCCTCGACGCGTTTCACGGATGGGGCGGAATTCGGTTTCGGCGCGGAGATCGGGATCAGCACTGATAAAATTCATGCGCGGGGCCCGATGGGGCTGGAGGAGTTGACCTCCTACAAATATGTGGTCGCAGGCCGCGGCCAAATCCGGGAGTGAGTTCCACCCCTGCTCCGCTCTTCCCGGCCTGGAAGATATCACCGGAAGCCGAGACCAAGACCCGCCCGATGGGGCTGAGCGGGCCGAGGGTCTGCGTGCGGGGTAAATTTCTCTTTGCGGGAGAAAATAAGTTTTTTATCCAAGGGGTGACGTACGGCCCGTTCCGGGAGGGGGATGACCATCTCGGGACTCCGGAGACGGTGACTCGGGATTTCCGACTGATAACTGCGGCGGGTTTCAACACCCTGCGGGTGTACCACCCCCCGCCCAAGTGGTTCTTGGATTTGGCGGCGGAAAATGGCTTACGGGTCATGGTGACCGTGCCATGGCAGAGGCGGGTGCTTTTTCTGGATGACGGCGCGGTGCGTCGGGAGATCAGAGCATCGGTGCGGCGCGCGGCCCGGGCGGCTTCGGGGCATCCCGCGATCCTCGGGTACTATGTGGACAACGAGATTCCTCCCGACTTGGTCCGCTGGTACGGGCCTCAGCGGGTCGAGGGATTTCTGGATTCGCTGGCCCGCATCGTCAAGGACGAGGACTCCGAGGCTTTGGCGGCTTACGCAAACTTTCCTTCTACTGAATATCTCTTGCCCAAGGAAACGGACTTTCTTTCCTACAACGTCTATCTTCATCGCGGGCCCGATCTGCGGGCTTACCTCTCGCGCCTGCAGAATCTGGCGGAGGATCGGCCTCTGGTCTTGGGGGAGTTCGGCATGGATACGATCCGCCACAGCGAAGACGAGCAGGCCAACCTTCTGGAACTGCACTGGGATGAAGTGTTTCGTGGCGGACTGGCAGGGACGATCCTGTTTTCTTGGACGGACGAGTGGTTTACCGACGGCATCGATGTGGAGGATTGGGCCTTCGGTCTGGTGCGGCGCGATCGTCAACCCAAACTCGCATACCGGGCCCTCTCTCCGAAGACCCTCGGCCCTCAGGACCGGTTGGTGGAAAAATTTCCGTTACCGAGGACGCCCAAGGTCTCCGTTGTGGTCTGCAGTTACAATGGGGCGGCCACGCTCCGCGGTTGTCTGGAGGCTCTGCAAAAAATCAACTACCCGGATTACGAAGTGATCCTCGTGGATGACGGATCGAAGGATTCGACGCAATCGATTGTGGCGGATTTTCCTTTGGTCAAAAATATTCTTCAGCCCAACCGGGGTCTTTCGGTGGCCCGCAATGTGGGTTGGCAGGCGGCGGGCGGAGAGGTGATCGCCTACACGGATTCGGACTGCATGCCGGATTCCGACTGGCTTTATTTTTTGGTGGCCACTCTTTTACAAAATTCGTATGCGGCGGTGGGTGGACCCAACCTACACCCGCCGGCTCAAGGCCCGGTGGGGGCTGCGGTGGCGGCTTGCCCGGGTGCCCCAACCCATGTCTTGCTCAGTGATACGGAAGCTGAACACATTCCGGGTTGCAACATGGCGTACTGGCGCACCGCGCTGGAGGAGATCGGCGGATTCGATCCCGAGTTTAGGACGGCGGGGGATGATGTGGATGTGTGCTGGAGGTTAATGCAGGCCGGTCACCGCATCGGGTTCAGTCCGAGTGCGCTGGTTTGGCATCATCGGCGTTTTACGATGCAGGCTTACTTCCGGCAGCAGAAGGGATATGGGGAGGCCGAGGCCATGCTGCGATTTAAGCACATGCAGTATTTCGATCCTCAGGGTTCCGCACGATGGAAGGGGGTGATTTACGGCCTGCCGCGGTTCGAGAGGATCTTTCACCGGCCGATCATTTATCACGGCGTTTTCGGAATGGGTTTTTTCCAGTGTCTCTACCCCAAGCCCGCCGCGCCGTGGACTCAGCTGGTCAGCGGATTGGAGTGGAATGCGCTCACGCTTTTTGTCTTTCTCGTTTCCATCCAGATCGAGCCTCTGCGAATTCTTCCTTTGCTCATGCTGGCGGCCACGCTTCTGCCGGCAATTTCGTTCATGGTGGTGGCTCGGGTGGAGCCGCGACATGACACCGTTCTCGCTCGGTTGACGGTTTTTTATCTCGCCCTCCTCCAGCCCCTCGTCCGGGATTGGGCTCGTTACTTCACCTGGCTTAGGGGGAAGAGGACGCCAGACTCCGTGGTCCAGACGCCGGAAAAGGGTGCTGGTCCGCCGATGCCCCTTTTGCGGTCGCGGGAACTGGCCTTCTGGAGTGAGCAGGGAAAAGAGCGGATCGCTCTTTTGGAAGAGGTGGAAAAAATCCTTGAGGAGGAAGGCTGGCGCTACGCCCAAGACACGGGGTGGAATCCGTGGGACATCCAGATTTTTGCCAACCGGTGGTGGCATATCCGGCTCCGCACATTAACCGAAATTTATCCACACGGTCGGCGTTTGACCCGCGTCCACCAAGGCATCGTACCCAGCACATTCAGCGTGCTTTTTGCGCTGACGGCGGTGACGGCGGACGTTCTTGTGGGGCTTTCCTATCGGGCAGCCCTGCCGGCATTCCTAGGAATTTTGGCTTTGGCCGGGATGGGTTGGCTATGGACGGGCTGGCAGTTGCGGAGAAGAGTGGGGGATCTAGTTCGCGCGGCGGCTAGGCGCGCCCAGCTTATCCCCGTTTCTGAAAAGCCAGTGGCTTCATGAATCTGGTTTTCCGTATCCTCCGGTATTACCAGCCTTTTGTGGGGCGCATTCTGGTCGCCTTAACCCTACTGGTGGCGGCCACCGGGCTAAACCTGCTTAAGCCTTGGCCCTTGAAGTTTGTCGTGGATGAAGTCCTGCGCTCGCCGCATGGCGGGATCAGTGTTCCTTTTCTCGCAGGGGTCTGGTCCTTTTCCTCCGCCTTGACGTTGGCCTGCGGGACGCTGGTGGGACTTCATCTCCTTTGGGGCGCCGTCAACCTCGCCCAGACGTATACCCTGATCGAAGTCGGCTTACGTGCTTTGCTTCGAGTGAGGACGGAACTGTATGCGTACCTGCAATCTCTTCCTCTGCGATTTCATGATGTGAGAAGGAGTTCTGATTCCAGTTTTCGCGTGGCCTACGATGCCCAGGCCATTCAGACCTATTTCAACCGGGGCTTTGCCACGATTCTTGGATCGGTTCTGACGCTGGTCGGGACCTTTGTCGTCATGCTCAAGATGAGTCCATTACTCGCTTTTCTCTCGCTCGGGGTGGTTCCTTTTCTGGTGTTGGCGATCTCGCGGTACGCCGGACGGATTCGGCGGGAGACGGCCACCTTGCAGGCTCAGGAAAGTGACGTGCTCGCACGGGCGAGTGAGGGGCTTTCAAGCATCCGCGTGGTCCATGCGTTTGGCCGGGAGTCGCACGAGGTGGATCTTTTTCGGCGCGAATGTCGGCAGGCTCTCGAAGCGAATTTACGCCTCTCGATGACGAACGTGGCCAGCACGCTGGTGGTCGGGACGCTCCTCGCCACAGGCACGGCGTTCTTGCTCTGGGCGGGGGCGGGGGAGGTGGCGGCGGGAAGATTAACGTTGGGCGACCTCCTCGTTTTCCTCGCTTATCTGGGGATGTTGTACTCGCCGCTCGAGCAGTTGAGTTACACCGCGTGGTCAATGGAGGGAGCGGCGGCGGCGGCGCAGAGGGTCTTCGAGGTGCTCGATACTCCGGACGAGGTGCCGGATCCGGTGAAACCTGTCCGCTTGCCGGCGGCTTCCGGAAGAATCGAATTTCGCGATGTGGGGTTTCGGTATCCGCGAGGGGACGAGGTTCTGCATCATCTCAGTTTCACGGTTGAGCCTGGCGAATCGGTGGCGGTCGTGGGGGGAACTGGGGCGGGCAAGACGACCCTCCTATCACTTCTGCCCCGTTTTTATGATCCGACGGAAGGGAGTATTCTATTTAACGGAATCGACCTGCGCACGGTGGCCAAGAAAGATTTACGGGCCCGGCAAGCTCTCGTCCTTCAGGAAACTGTCCTCCTCAACGGCACGGTTCGGGAGAATATTGCTTACGGCCGACCTACCGCCTCCTTTCGTGAAATTGAAAAAGCTGCGCAGGAAGCGCAGGCGGACGAGTTCATTCGGGCTTTGCCTCAAGGGTACCACACTTCGGTGGGAGAGAGGGGGGTGATGGTGAGCGGGGGGCAGAGGCAACGGATTGGCATCGCGCGGGCTTTTCTTCGGGATGCGCCGATCCTCTTGTTGGACGAGCCAACGAGCGCGCTGGATCCCGCGACAGAAAAAGAACTACTGGATGTGTTGGGTCATCTGATGACCCGGCCGACCACCCTGCTGGTTACTCATCGACTCCACGCCGCGCATCGGGCGGATCGGATTCTCGTGTTGGAAAAGGGGCGTCTCGTCGAAGAAGGAAAAGGCGAGGAATTACTGACGCGGAAGGGTGCCTATTGGAAACTCTGGCAAGCGACGGGTGCTCTCAAATAATCCTTTTCATAAAAAATTAGGCATGGAGGCCTAAAGAATGGTGATTAGCGATTGGTGAATAGTTGTTAGTGGACGACGAGCTAACGGCTAACTGCGGCAGAAGGGAGAAAGCGGGAAGGTGAGGGAGGCTGAGGACGAAGAGCGGGAAAGTGGAGAGGTTACTTAAAGCGGGTATCCCAATCGAAGCCGATGGCGGGATCGTTCCAGGGACGGCGGATTTCGTCGGGGTTTTTGCGGTCGTAGGGTTCAGAAGGGAGGTTGATGATGAGGACCTCGTTGGGGGAGATGGCTTTGAAGCCGTGAAAGATGCCGGGAGGGATCTGGATGAGAACGCGGTGGTGTTCGCCGACGACAATGCTGTGGGTTTTCCCTTTGGTGGGGCTGGCGGGGCGGTCGTCGTAGAAGGCGATTTTGGCCATTCCATGGATGATGGACATGCAGTCGGTTTGTTTTTTATGGGCGTGCCATGCCTTGATGACGCCTGGGTAGATGGAGCTGAAGTAGGCTTGGCCGAAGCCGGCGAAGTGGGGATCGTCCTTGCGGAGGATTTCCATGACGCGTCCGCGATCGTCGCAGTGCTGGACGAGGGGGAGGATTTTTAAACCTTCGAGCATGAGATGAGTATGGAAGTTTGCTTCGGGGAAGCGAGAAGATTGGGGAGGGGGGAGGCAGTTGAAGTTTAAGATTAAGTTGAAGTCAGAAGGGAGAGAGGGTGGGAATGTGCGAAGGTGGTTTTGAAGTTGGAAGTTTTGGTAGCGAAGTCATCGGCCAGCGGGGAAGCCGAAGAGACCGAGGGTGTAGCGGCGGGTGACTTCTAAAATGTTGGAGGGAGTGAAGCCGAAGGTTTTTAGGAAACGGCGGGCGTTGCCGATAAGATAAAGGGGGAGGTGGCGTGGGCGGGGTGAAACAACGCAGGTGAAGGCGAGGTTTTGCAGGAGCATGCCGAATTTGGCGCGATGAGTTTTTTCCGCATCGGGGCTGGTGGGGGATGGTGGAGGGTCGTGGATGACGGTGACCGAGGATTCGGCCCATGCGGGGGCGGCGGCGGAGAGGCGGAGGGTGAACTCGACGTCGTCTCCGTAAGCGATCATGTCGGAGCGGGGTGGGCCGGCGCGAAGCCAGGTGGGGAGGTCGACGAGCAGGCAGGGGCCGATGCACCAAGCCATGGGATAACCGGTGGGAGCCAGAGCGCGGGCGGCGGAAAGGTTTTGGCCGATTGAACGGAAGGAGCGGGCGAGGGACCAGGAGGCTGGTTCGGGGACTTCCTGGAGTTGGTTGGCTGAGTTGACGAGGAAGGGGGCGATGGAACCGGCACCGTGTTTTTGAGCGGAAGAGAGAAGGTGGGCGAGGTCGGAGGGAGCGAGGATGGCGTCGTCGTCGACGATGAGAAGGTGGG
>CAIVGD010000109.1 GCA_903905395.1 uncultured Verrucomicrobiota bacterium | reverse complement strand
GCCGATAGGATATTCCACCATCGCAGAGGCCAAACCTGCCCGCATTCCGAAACAGTCAGCTAAATTAGCCGCCACATTAAACTCACCCCCGCTGACGTGAATTTGGCACTCCGTCGCCTTTCGGAAGGGAATGATCCCAGGATCGAGTCGATGCACCAGAGCTCCCAAAGAAAGGAAATCCAGCGCCCCTTCCGCTTGTACTTTCAATTTTAAATTCCCACTCATGAATGTGTTAAAACATAGGTGAATACATTCATTTTGTTAAGTAGAAACTTCATTCTCAAGCCGATACAGATTTTCCCCCGCCTTCGGAACCAGCAAAATCCCATCCTCTTCACGGTTTGCAAAGTCCTCCTTATTGATGCTCTTGGGATCCCGATACCCTAGGTTGATTTCTCGGCAAACCTCCTCAGGAATCCCCGTCGCTAAAACCACCCGAGCCCGCGGTTTCTCGATCCCATTTTCATACGTTCCACCACCATACACGTGGGTCGAGTGCGCCAACACCCCCCAAGGGATCTCCTTAAACTTATCCCACTGTTTAAGAAAATAGTCGCGGCAATGATAGCCAATCTTTCTGATCAACCTCCCGTGGGTGATCGAGATCTCGGTCAGATGTGGGGCGTAAATAATCAACTCCCCTCCATCCGCCAAAACCGGCTCCAGCTTGTACATACACTTCCCCGCTACCCATAATTCGTCATACATCGTGGGCGCACATGAGATGATCTGTCGAAACGCTTTCGGTTTACGAACAATGTGCAGACAGGCCGACTGATCCGCCGCTTTTTCCCAAGCCACTTCCGGTGTGCCCACGTGGAGTCCCGCCAGTGAACCATCCGGACGAACGACCATTGAGGCGCACCATTTACGAGTCGGTACCATGGCCGCCGCCCGATCCACCACTTTGCGCACAGGAGTCCACTTCTTTCCGATGATTCCCGGGTTCGTAACCACCGCGCCCAGCCAGTGGAAGAAGTTCAGAATTTCTGGCCCGCCGATTCCTGGGAAAAGGTATTTGTTCCCACCGGAAAATCCGACTACCTCATGAGGAAAAGTAGGCCCCAAAATTATAAGTTCATCATAATCCAACGCAGCTCGGTTAATTTTGACCACCACTTCCATCTCAAAAAGCCCGCCGCTGAGTTCGCGAATATCCGCGGCGGGAATGCTTCCCAGATTGACCAGCGCCGCCTCTTCATCCCAAGAATGATTAAGAAGTTTAACACTCGAGTAACTCCTGGTTTTTTCATCAGGTGTGAGATCCAATCGATTAAGTATCGCCTCTTGAGTCATGGCGGGGTGAGTGCCTAGAGCTACCATCACATCGATCTGCTTAGCTACAGGCCCCAGCCAAGCGTGAGTTTCCTTAAACAACTGGCCGACCGGGGCCGTACGGGTGTGGTCTGGAACAATGAGTAAAACTTTCCTTCCCTTGAAGGCTTCAGTCGGCAATCCAGAACGCAGAATTCGGCGAATTTCATCGCCCGATATCGCCGAGGAGGACATTAGATGGTTTGAGATAGGAATCCGCCGTCCACCCGCAGATCGATGCCCGTGACAAAGCCACTTGCCATGGAACTGGCTAGAAAAACCGCCGCCCCAACCAGCTCTTCTGGTTCTCCGAACCGAGCCATCGAGGTGTGACCCAGAATCGATTTTGCTCTGTCGGTTGGCGTTCCATCCTCCTTGAAGAGAAGTTTTTTGTTTTGGTCAGCCGGAAAGAATCCGGGGGTTATCGTATTCACTCGGACGCCATGCGGAGCCCATTCACGAGAAAGAAATTGGCTCAAGCTGATCACCGCTGCCTTGGCCGCCGAGTAGGCCACAACTTTCGAAAGTGGAATGTGGGCGGCCACGCTGGCGATATTAATGATGCTACCTTTTTTCCGTTTCAGCATCCCAACGCCGAAGATCTGACAAGGGAGAAGAGCTCCCCCCACCAAATTGAGATCAAAGTTTTCCTTCCAAGCGACAAGGGAGAGCGTGGCAACAGGATTCTCCGAAGTGACCGTTGCTGCGGGCTGATTGCCCCCGGCGGCGTTCACCAAAATCGTGGTCGAGCCCAGCTCTTTATCTACTTTTTGTTCTGCATGCTCGAGACTTTTTAGATCGAGAGCATCGGCCGAAATGAAAACTGCGTACCCTCCCGCTTTTAAAATCTTCTCCGCCCGGGTCTCTCCCCGCTCTTTGTTTCGTCCGAGAATGGCAACCTTGGCCCCAGCTTGAGCCAATCCTTCCGCCATCGCCCCGCCCAATCCGCCCGTACCTCCGATGACCACGGCCACCTCACCCTGCAGGTCAAATCGCTTCGAGCTTAAGGAAACGGGCATGGGTTGTACTTTAATCTAAAACCTCAAAAAAAGCACGACGAAACCATCAGAGTATAGTCAGAGCAAGGTCAGTGGTTTTGTTACGCAGAAAAGCGTAATCTCCATTTCCTGCAGTAGCGTTCGCGCTACATACCAGCCAACTCACACTACTAAACCTTCCCTGCCTCCATACCGAAAAAGCCTGCGGCGTTGCGGTAACAGATATCCCGAACCATTCCTGAAAGGAGGGGAATATCCTTAGGAATTTCGCCCCGTTCCGCCTCCTCACCCAAAATCTGGCAGAGTAACCGACGGAAATATTCGTGGCGCGGATAACTCAGGAAACTACGTGAATCGGTGACCATCCCGACGAAGTTGGCTAAAAGACCCAGCCTCGATAGCGCATTGATCTGCCAACGCATTCCTTCCAGCTGATCCAGGAACCACCAGCCGCTACCAAACTGAATCTTCCCCCTCACCTCACCCCCTTGATAGTTCCCACACAACGCCGCCACCGCGTAGTTGTCCGCTGGATTTGAATTATAGAGCACCATCTTGGGCAGTTTTCCCCGCCCCTCCATCTCGTCCATATACTCCGCCAACCGATCAATCTGGGGCCAATCTCCGATCGAATCAAAACCACTACCGGGCCCAATATCTTTCAACGCCCTCGAGTTCGCATTCCGTAACGCCCCAAAGTGCAACTGTTTCACCCAACCCCGCTTGGCGTCCAACTCCCCCAAATAAACCATCATAAACCCCCGGTACGCGTCCATATCGACCAGATCCACTCGACGCCCCTCTAACGCCATTCCATAAACTCGCGCCGCATCCTCCTCACTTCCTCCCCTGCCATAAGCATGATTTAGCCCATGATCTGAAAGTCGACTCCCCTGCGCATGAAATAACTCGTGCCGTTTATCGAGAGCAGCCAGGAACGCGGAAAAAGTAGCGCACGAAGATCGCGTGACTTTCTCTAGCTTAAAAACCCAATTACGAAAGAGTGCGGGTTGTTCCACCTGCAGCGCGTTGTCGGGTCGGAAAGCAGGATAAACCCGCGTCCCCATCCCGCTCGCGCAAATCTTCTGATGATGCGCCAAATCGTCACAAGGATCGTCCGTTGTCGCAATGACCGCCACCCGATTTGCTTTAAGAATCTTTTGTGCCGAAAGGTCCTTCAGTTTCTCGTTTGCCTTCGACCAGATTTTAGGAGCGCTCTCCTCATTTAAAATTTCTTTGATCCCGAAAAAACGATCGAGCTCAAGGTGAGTCCAGTGCCAAAGAGGATTGCGGATCAACCGCGGCATCGTCTTCGCATAAGCTAGAAACTTTTCGTAAGGTCTGGCGATACCCGTGATATGGGTCTCGGGAATCCCATTGGCCCGCATAGCCCGCCACTTGTAGTGGTCTCCGCCAAGCCAGACTTCCGCCAGATCTGCCCACTTCTTGTTTTCAGCAATCTCCTGGGAAGAAAGATGGCAGTGATAGTCGTAGATCGGCTCTTGCGAGGCAGATTCGTAAAGGTGGCGGGCCGTTTTGGTCGAAAGCAGGAAATCGGGCTGAGTAACAGGGTTTTTAACCGGAGCACTCTTGGCCTTTTTTGGGGTAGGCTTGTATTTAGTGACCATGCCCAACGTTACCTGAGTTATCCTTTTCAAAAAGAGGCAATTAAACTTCTCCCCATGAATTGAAAACCGACCTCTTACCCCAATTCGCTCTAGTATTTAGGCTCGCCGTGGTCGCTCTTCCTTAGACCAGTAACCATCTCCGTAATTTTCTTCGAAAACCCTAAATCCTCTTTCACGAATCCTGGCCGATACCACGGGGTTAAACCCAGCAGATCGTGCGTGACTCGAATCTGACCTGTCGTTCCTTCCCCCGCCCCAATTCCAATCGTGGGAATCGCCACAACCGCCGTCACAGCTTGGCCCGCCTCCGCCATCACCGACTCCAGCACCAGCGCACAAGCCCCGTTCTTCTCCATCCACTTCGCTTCCCCAACCATTCGCTCAATCTCCGGGGGGGTCTTGCCCTTTTTTTTGTACCCCCCCTCCTCCTTCACTTTCTGCGGAAACATTCCGAGGTGACCGATCCACGGAATCCCAGCCTTTTTCAACGCCTCAAGTTGCGGATAAATCTCGCTCCCACCCTCCGGTTTCACAGCATCCGCTCCGGCCGCCAGCAGTGCCCGCGAGTTTCTCAAGCAGGACTCCACGTCCGCATAACTTCCCGCCGGAAGATCCGCCGAAAGCATCGCCCGCTTCCTAGCTCGAGCCACCGACTCCATCGCCCGCACCATGTCGGCCATAGTGACACCGGTCGTGTCAGGCAGTCCTAACACCACCATTCCCAGACTGTCCCCCACATGAATCAGATCCACCCCAGCCTCATCCAAAATCCTTCCCATCGGATAGTCATAGGCCGTCAGAGCCAGCAAGAACTTGTCC
Organism: uncultured Verrucomicrobiota bacterium; assembly: GCA_903905395.1. Taxonomy (GTDB): domain Bacteria; phylum Verrucomicrobiota; class Verrucomicrobiia; order Methylacidiphilales; family Verrucolacustridaceae; genus Verrucolacustris. The sequence continues at coordinate 12,063 of CAIVGD010000109.1, read as the reverse complement.
TTCGGCCACTTTCGTAATCCTTCCGGAGTCAAGCGATCCGACGACATGCCGAACCTCCTTTCTTTCGAAGCCAGACTGCCGTTTCCAAAACCGTGCCCGGCAATCCTGAGATCCTCCGACCTGGACAAATTTCCGCCAGCGGTTCCATTACAAATCTCCGTTCCGCCATGCGCGGATGCGGTAACTCCAGCCGCGCCGTCTTTACCCGGCACTCATCCGCGTAGAGAAGATCCAAATCCACCGTCCTGGGTTCATTTACTTTTCGAACTGTTTGTCTTCCGCGACTGCGCTCGTAATCCTGCAACCCACCAAGGAGGCTCTCCAAACTTCCACGCCAGCAGATTTCCACCGCCTGATTTCGAAAAACCGGAGTTCCGCAGACACAACCAACCGCCTCCGTCTCGTATTCCGAGGAAACTCTCATGCCAGCATCCAGTCCCCGAAGCCATTCCCGGGCTTTCGCCAACTCAGCCGCACAATCGCCGACATTGGACCCCAGACCGATCCCCACCCGCATCAGCTCAATCCAAGCACATCCACCATCCGATAAAGCTTGGGAGGCTTGCCCACCAGCCACTTCGCCGCCCGCAGTGCCCCACGGGCAAAGACGTCCCGAGTGGTCGCGCGGTGCGTCAACTCGATCCGCTCCCCGTCCCCGGCCAACAACACCGTGTGATCTCCCACCACATCCCCGCCCCGAACTGCATGCACCCCGATCTCGTCCTCAGTACGCTCGCCCAGTTCGCCCTCCCGACCATGTCGTGCCACCACCTCCGCCTTGGTGCGGCGTGCTTCCGCTAAAATTTCCACCAACAGCTTGGCCGTTCCGCTGGGCGCATCCTTCTTCAACCGGTGATGAATTTCAATGACCTCGGGATCAAACCCCTCCGGCAATGCCTTGGCCGCCTGCTCCGTTAGATAAAAAAGCAGATTCACTCCGAGGGAGAAGTTGGGAGAGATAATCAAGGGAACTTGCCGGGCTGCGGCCGTGATCATTCCCACCTCCGCCTCGATATGGCCGGTGGTTCCGCAGACATATGCCGCTTTCACCGCAAGCACCTGCTTGAGCACCGCCGCCGCAGCCGAACGGTGACTGAAATCCACAATCACCTGCGCCTGCAAAGCCGCCTTGCCCAGGTCGTCGCCTTGATCCACCTCCCCCACAACATCGAAGCTATTGTCGGCACGTGCCAACGCCAGAATGGCCTGACCCATCCGGCCTTTGGATCCCACCACCAAGATTTTAGTCGCCATGTTCAGATCTCCTTCTTCTAGATTACCGCAACCCCGCCTCTTGCAAAGTTGCGAAAAGCTTCTGCCGGTTGGCTTCAGTGATTGGCACCAATGGCAACCTCAGTTCTTCGGCCAACCATCCCTTCGCCGCCATAGCCGCCTTCACGGGTCCCGGGTTGCTTTCGATGAACAGATCGCGAAAAACCGCCGCGTACTTGGCATGTAACTCCGCCGCCTTCTTCCAATCCTTCCTTCTCGCCGCATCAACGAGAGCCTTCACCTCGGCCGGCATCAGGTTGGAAGCCACGCTAACCACTCCCACCGCTCCCCGCTTCATAAATTCCACTGTCATCCCGTCGTCTCCGCTGGTCACTTCGAAATCGGCCGGAACAACCTTCCGAATTGCATCCACCCGCTCCGCCTTGCCCCCCGCTTCCTTGATCGCCCGGATGGTCGGGCACTCTTGGGCCAGACGTCCGATCGTCTCCACCGCAATCTCCACCACGCATCGTCCCGGCACGCTGTAAAGCATGATGGGCAGATTGACCGCTTTCGCGATGGCGCGAAAATGTTGAAACATCCCTTCCGAGCTCGGCTTGTTGTAGTACGGAGCCACCTGCAGCAGTGCGTCGGCATTGGCCCTTTGGGCACCAGCAGATAGCTCGATCGCCTCCGCCGTGCTATTCGACCCAGTCCCCGCCACCACCTTCGTCCTTTTTTTTGCGAACTGCACCGCCAACTCAATCACGCGGAGGTGTTCCTGCATGCTTAACGTCGGTGATTCGCCCGTCGTGCCCACCGGGACTATCCCCTCAATCCCCTCCGCCACCTGGCGTTCAATCAGCTCCTCAAAAGCCTTCACATCCACCTGTCCGTTCCGGAAAGGAGTCACTAAGGCGGTATAGGTTCCCTCAAACATGGAAGGTTCCCTCATACACGATCCGAGCGGGTCCTTGGAGCGTAACCTTTCGTGGCCTTCCGTTTTCCAGGACAAAATTCACTCTTAAAATATCGCCGCCCCGAGTCCGAATTTTCACCGGGGGTCTCACCCCACGGCGTACCGAAGCCAGAATCGAGGAAGCCACCACCCCAGTCCCGCAGGCCAATGTCTCCCCCTCCACCCCGCGTTCGTAGGTGCGGACGTCGATCTGACTCCCCCGCCCCACCGCAACAAAGTTCACGTTCGTGCCTGCGGGAGCAAAAGCCGAATGGTAACGAATGGCTCGACCATTCTTCTCCACTTCCACCATTTCCACCGAACGGACAAATTCCACAGCATGGGGCACGCCAGTGTTCAGAAAATCCAACTTCACCCGCCGCCCTTCAGCGGTGATTTCCCGACCCAACCTCGGCAAACCAGGATCTGGCATGGAGACGCGCACCTCCTTGCCCAGAATTTCCAGCGTGACGGGTCCAGCCTTCGTTTCCACACGCAGGATCTTCGATCGCCAACCCGTGACCTCCTTCGCGAGCAGGGCAAAACAGCGGGCCCCATTGCCACACATCTCCGCCTCCCCACCGTCCGCGTTATAGTACCGCATCCGAAAATCAGCCCCACGTCCGCGAGGTTTTTCCAACACGAGCACCCCGTCTGCTCCTGCCCCACGTTGCCGATCACACCATGCGGACAGTTTTTCTCTCGTCAGTCCCCGCCTGCCGCGTCTTCCATCCAGACCGATGAAGTCGTTGCCCGCACCTTCCAGCTTCCAGAACTTCACGGCCCGACTCACGACTTCCTCTCCCCCCGCCAAAGATCCGCCATGGCCTCGCGGCAACGGATAACCCGGGCTCGGGTTCCCGTCACCAGAACTTCGGCAGGTCTTGGTCGTGTGTTGTAGTTCGAAGCCATTGAAAAACCATACGCCCCCGCGCTGAGGATCGCCACACGATCGCCACGCTCGAGCGGAGAGATGGAACGGTCTCGGCAGAAAACGTCACTTGATTCACAGACCGGCCCCACCACATCGGTGAACAATGCTCCGGGTCGTGGCTTTCCCACCGGCTCAATCTGGTGATATGCCTCATACATCGAAGGTCGCACGAGATCGTTCATCCCCGCATCCACCACTGTGAAATGCTTCCGCCCGTTATCCTTTCGGTAGAGCACCTCTGAGACGAGCACTCCGGCGTTACCCACTAGGAAACGACCGGGTTCCAAAAGAATCTTCATCTTCAATTCCCGCAAAAACGGAACCAAAGATGTTGCGTAATCCGGCAAAGTCATGGATCGATCTGCCTTGGGCGTATTCCACCAACTGTCCCTACCGCTGGCCAGTGCGTCCTCATAGACAATTCCCAACCCACCCCCGACGTCGAAATACTCCAGTCCGTGCCGGTCGCGCAATCGTTCCACCAGCGGCATCATCTTGCGGACTGCCGCACGAAAGGGAGCCGCCCTAGTGATCTGGGATCCGATGTGCATTTGCACACCACGCAAACACAATCTGGGATCGCCCCCCGCTCTTCGATAAGTCGCCGCCACCTGTTCAAAGGGGATGCCGAACTTATTCTCGTAGGTTCCGGTGGTGATCTTGGCGTGGCCGCCTGCCTCCACATCAGGGTTCACCCGCAGGGCGATCGGCGCGCGCCTTCCCTTTTTGCGACCCGACACCGTGGCAATTTGGTCCAGCTCCTCCTCGCTCTCCACGTGAAAAGCTTTCACTCCGAATCGCAGACCGGCTTCGATTTCGTCGTCGGTCTTTCCCACTCCGGCAAAGACGCATCGTTCCATCTTGCCACCCGCTTTGCGCACACGTTCCAACTCGCCCCCGCTGACCACATCGAAACCACTGCCAGCCCGGGCCAAAAGAGAAAGAATGGCGAGGTTGCTGTTGGCCTTGACCGAGTAACAAATCAACGGATCGAGCGCCCGCAATACCCGGCGGAGTCGGCGGTAGTGATCCAGAATTGTTCCCGCCGAATAGACATAGAGAGGAGTACCCAACCGGTCCGCAAGGCCGTCGAGACTCACCCCTTCCGCATAAAGCAGGCCGTTCTTTCGTTGAAAGCGATGCATGCCATCAGCTTACCCCATCCAATCCCAGCGTGAAACCACCAAAAGGGGTCAGTCATTTTTTATTGTGCCGCCCGAAAAAACTGAAAAGCCAACCCTCATTTTTGAAGTCAAGCAGACGTCCAGCGCGTGCACCCCGGATACGAGAGCTATTTATTCCAGGAGCTCGACCTCGAGACCAACCCTCTCCAGGTCATCGAGAAAAATCTTTTTTACGACCATTCGGTCTATCAGAAGCCGTCTTGAGCCCCCTGCCCTACTTCGAAGTGTAGAGGGCGACAAGTGCTGCACCGATCGCCTGCGAAAGCTCTCCGAGCGTGGCAGGGACGATTTTAAGCATCTGGCGCTGGGCTGGGTAAAGCCACGGTTCCGCCGCCACGCGGATCCCCTTGAGATATCGCTCACGGAACTCGGCTGTCGTGGATCCCGGATCGATGAGCCCGCCGCCGATCACTACAAACTCCGCGTCGAGTGCGATCGAAAGATTTGCGACATGGATGCCCAGCGCTTTGGCTTGGTAGTCGAAAATTTCTAGAGCAAGCGGGTCCCCCTTCTGGGCGAGCCCGCGCAATGACAGCGCCTTTTCTTTCGGCGTCGCCCCCTGTTTCGCAAGTGCGTGACCCGGGTATTTGGGAAGGAGCAAATCCAAAAACTGCGGGAGTCCGGAGATCGTGGTGTAAGCTTCGTAGCACCCCCAGTCCCGCCCGCATCCGCAGGTGAAGACCGGCAGGCCGAGCAGGTGCAACGGGGCTGGCATGTGGCCCGCCTCCATCCCGCAAAACATGTCGCCTTCGAGTGGAAATCCCGCACGGTCAATATATGCGGCACCCAGACCGGAACCCGGGGCCAGCATGACTACCGAGGCTTTTTTGTCGCCGCGAACGCGCGCGGCCTCGCCGACTCCTCCGAAATTTCCATCGTTGCCCACCACGAGAGGGATCGGTCGTCCGGCGTGCTCAGCAATAGCCTTGGAATAGTCGGCGTGAAAATCCCAACCCGAAAACGAGAGAGGAAGGTTCGGCGTTCGGTCAAGAACCCCATAGGCTTGGTATGGTCCTGGGATGGCCAATCCGACTCCCGCCACCTGATCCCAGACCAGTTTGTTCTCAGTAAGGAACTGGTTAACTCCCTCGATCCATCCAGAAACAACCGCCTGCGTGCCGAGTTGCGCATTCGTTGAACTCTGCGCCAGTTTAAGGGAAACCGGCTTCCCGTCCGAAGTGACGCCGCCGATCTTCGAGGTCGTGGCTCCGCTGTCTGTGCCAATAAATATTTTATCCATGAGCCGTCGAGATTGCCAGCAGAGTGGCGGACTTCAACGCGATAAACTTCGCTAAAAGTAAAAGGGGTCAGTCATTTTTTATTGCGTTCTGATTGGAGTCTCACATGTTTGAAGAGTGGCAAGGCAAGTGAGAATTGAGTTTGCGGGTGCGATGTATCACGTGATGGCCAGAGGAGATCGGCGGGAAGCAATCGTGAGGGATGACGGAGACCGATTCACCTTTTTGCGGACGCTGGGGGAGGCCTGCAGGCGAACGGGATTCCGGGTGCATGCCTACGTGCTGATGACAAACCATTACCACCTGTTACTGGAAACCCCCCAGCCCAACCTCGCGTTAGGGATGGGATGGCTTCAAAACGCCTACACGCGGCGGATCAACACGCGGCACAGGCTCTGGGGGCATGTCTTCGGCGGGCGATACAAATCGATTTTGGTGGAGCCGGGCAACTGTTTCCGGGCACTGATGGAGTACATCCACCTCAACCCCGTGCGGGCGGGAATGATCAAGGAGGCTGACGGTTTTGAGCGTTATCGGTGGAGCAGTGTGGGGAATTACGTCTCTGCGGCGCGGGCTCGTCCGGAGTGGCTGGAGACGAAACTGGGATTTTCGGTGATCAGATGCGAGGACTCACCTCGCGGACGGCGTGAGTATTTGGAGGTGCTGGCAGATCGAGTGGACTGGAAGAACCCCACAAAGGCGGGGGAGGTTTACCAGGAGGGCCAGGGGAAACCGGATTTGGCGGTTCATTCGGCTCTGCGCCGGGGGTGGTTTTTTGGTTCACAGAGATTTCGCGAGAGACTGCTCAAATTGGCATCAGGAAAGTTCCGGGAACGAGCCGGGAAAAAGTCTGATGGCTACCATGGAGAGGATGTGCGCGACCATAATGAGCGGACCGCGAGAAAAGTGCTGCAGGGAGGGTTGAAATACTTTCGGACAACGATTGCCGAACTGCGGGAAGCCCCGAAGAGCGACCTTAAAAAAAGTCTACTCGCCGAACTGATCCAGGCTGAAACAACTATGAAACTGGATTGGATCAGACGGGAGCTGGAAATGGGAAGCCGGAGCTGGTGCTGCAACCAGATACACAGAACACGTGCACTGCTGGGTGAAAACCGGGGGCTGCGTGAAACGAAGGAAGAACTGAAAAAGACAATAAAATATGACTGACCCTTTTTTACCGCTCAGACCCTTGCGTAAATCTTCGCCCCTTTGCGGACAAACTCCTTCGATTTATCCGTCATCCCCTTCCTCAGCGCTTCCTCATCTTTTAGTCCCTGTTCCACGGCGTACTTCCTGACATCCTCCGTAATCTTCATCGAGCAGAACTGGGGGCCGCACATCGAACAGAAATGCGAACTCTTCGCTCCCTCTGCCGGCAGGGTCTCATCGTGATATTTCCGAGCCGTAACCGGATCCAACCCAAGATTAAACTGATCCCTCCAACGAAACTCAAAACGTGCCTTCGACAAAGCATTGTCGCGGTACTGCGCCGCTGGATGGCCCTTCGCTAAATCCGCCGCGTGCGCCGCAATCTTATACGCAACTACCCCCGCTTTCACGTCGTCTCGATTCGGCAATCCCAAATGCTCCTTCGGAGTCACATAACAGAGCATCGCACAGCCGTACCAACCGATCATCGCCGCTCCGATCGCCGATGTGATGTGATCGTACCCCGGCGCAATATCGGTTGTCAGCGGCCCCAAGGTGTAAAACGGCGCTTCGTGACACCATTCCAACTGTTTCTCCATGTTTTCCTGAATGAGATGCATCGGCACATGCCCCGGCCCCTCATTCATCACCTGCACTCCGCGTTCCCAAGCCTGCTTAGTCAAGTCACCCTGCGCCTTCAGCTCACCAAACTGCGCCTCGTCGTTCGCATCGGCCAAGGAACCGGGCCGAAGACCGTCCCCGATCGAAAAGCTGATGTCGTACGCTGCCATGATATCGCAGATATCGCCCCAGTGAGTGAATAAGAAATTCTCCCGATGATGCGAGAGACACCATTTTGCCATAATCGAGCCACCGCGACTGACTATTCCAGTCATTCGTTTGGCCGTCATTGGAATGAATCTCAACAATACTCCAGCATGAATCGTAAAGTAATCCACCCCCTGCTCCGCCTGTTCGATCAAGGTATCGCGAAAAATCCCCCAAGTCAGATCCTCCGCTATTCCCCCCACCTTTTCCAAGGCTTGATAAATCGGCACTGTCCCAATCGGCACGGGGGAGTTTCGTAAAATCCATTCCCGGGTCTGGTGAATTTTTTGACCTGTCGAAAGATCCATCACCGTGTCTGCTCCCCACCGGATAGACCAACGAAGTTTCTCCACCTCCTCTTCTATTGACGAGGCCACGGCACTATTTCCGATATTGGCGTTGATCTTCACGAGAAAGTTTCGGCCGATGATCATCGGCTCGAGCTCGGGATGATTAATATTGGCTGGGATTATCGCCCGTCCACGAGCCACCTCGGATCGGACAAACTCAGGCGTGATCTCGTTTGGAATGGCCGCACCCCACGGCTGACCTGGATGCTGAAAACGGAGATCTTCCCGCGATACGTCCTGCGACATCTCCAATCCTTCGCGGACGGCCTGAAGTTTCGTATTTTCTCGGATGGCAATGAACTCCATCTCCGGAGTAATCAGCCCCTTCTTCGCGTAGTTAAGTTGGGAAACGGATCCTTTTTTCGCACGGAGTGGACTGCGTTTCGCTCCAGGAAACTGTTCGGCTACAGATCCGTTCCCGTTGCGTTGTCCATTGTCCCCGGGTAACACCTCACGCCCATGGTAGGTCTCCGTATCCTTTCGCTCCTCGATCCAGACGGAACGTATCGCGGGCACGCCTTTTCGGACATCGCCATGAAATTGTGGGTCGCCCCAAGCGCCGCTGGTGTCGTAAACACGCACCGGATCGTTGGGCTGGAGCGTTCCATCTGGCAGGCGGGTGGGTTGGAGTTCGATTTCGCGGAAAGGAATCTGTAAATCATGGCGCGATCCCGTCAGATAAACTCGACGTGTTCCCTCGAGGGGTTCGGCTTCTTCGATCTTCGATGCTTTCGTGCTGGCGCTCATTCTGCTCCTTTCCCTTCCACGAATCGCCAAGGGAATAGGTACGCCCATATCCCTCCGGCGGCATGATCCGCTTCAGGTTCTAAGGGTCTCGGGACCATGGTTCCCGACTCTCAGCCCGGCCGGCCGGACTCCCCGCACGACAAGCCTAACTCTTCGGTGGCCTCGTTCCAGTACTTTTCCAGAGTTACTGATCTTCCAAGACAGCGGTCGGCACATACCCACGTCGCCGATCCATCGTCTCCACTTCCGCATATTCGCCGATCACCCGGCGCACACTCACCCGATCGCCACGGTGCAAGGTCGAAGAGGCTGGCGTCACTTGATTGGGCCCAGCCTCCTTTAGCGGAACATCGGAAAGCACCATGGCAAGGCCCGCATCCCGACTTCCCGTGCCGGCACAACCGCCCAAACTCAAGGCACCCACCACGGAGAGGATCAAAACAAGAGTTCTCATCACTCTCAGCTAGCAACCCACCGCCTGTTTGCAACCCTTGCCCTTCGCATGATCTTTTCGCAGTTTAGATGAATGCCTTCCGCCCTCTCGTTCGGCCGCCTCATCCAAAATGGAAAATCTTCACCCGCCAGAAATATGGCAGTGGACGAGGCTCTGTTGCGTCACGTCACCCAACCTGTTCTCCGAATCTACGAATGGGATGTCCCCTGCGTCTCTCTCGGTTATTTTCAAAAATCCTCCCTGCTCAAAGAGGGCCGCACTTTTGTGCGTCGCTACACTGGAGGAGGATTGGTCGAACACGGTCGGGATCTGACCTACACGCTGGTTTTGCCCGCCGATCATCCCCTCACTACCGCTGGCACACTTCCCTCCTACCTAAAAATCCACCAAGCCGTGGCGGAAGCCCTGACCGCCTGCGGGATCTCCTGCCATCTTGCCACCGCTCAACCCCAGAAAGATGATCCCTCCTGTTTCTTAAAGCCAGTGCCCGCGGATGTTCTTGATTCTGCGGAAAAAAAATTAGCCGGCGCCGCCCAACGCCGCACGAAACAAGGATGCCTCCATCAAGGGAGCATACTTCTGCCTGACCCGATTCCCCTATCCCTGCCTGATCAAATCATCCAAAAACTCGGAAAATGTCTCGGTACATCCATGGAACCATCCTCTATCTCCCCTGAGGAGCTTCGATCCGCGGCAGAACTTGAATCCACCCGCTACGCTACGCGGGAATGGAATTATTGCCGATAAATGGATATCCTGACGGCGGGCAGGATACCCACCTCACATCGCTCACAGTCCTCCGCTCTCATTTCCTCAATCCAAAATCATTCCCCCAGCTCATCCTCTAAACACAAACCCCGGGTCCAGAGCGCGCCATCCACGAAAACATCTCCACGGCCGACGAAAAGAACCGATCCTCCATCCCGTTTGCTCGACCATAGCCATAACCAAGAAAAACCCCCTCGACCCCCGCATTTCTCGCCGTTTCCATGTCGATCCCACTATCCCCCACATAAAGATGCCTCCCCCTGCCCGCCCGTAATTGGTCCAGCGCCCAACGCAAAGGTCGCGCATCCGGTTTTCGAACCGTCTCACCGCCGCTCACCACCACTCGGATCCATCGATCCCATCCCAACTCTCGGATCAGAGCCCTCGCCGCAACTCCATCCTTATTCGTACAAACTCCCAACTTCCACCCCCTCAAAATCAGCCGCTGTAAACCATCTTCAACGCCAGGAAAAGGTCGGCTCTTTCCCTTCGGATTGGCCAAATATTCCGCCAAGTATTCCCTCGTGAAATTCCCCAGCCGACCGGCCTCCGCTTCCCGCCCCGTTCGGATCCACGCTCTCTCAACCAGAATTCGCGGGCCTTTCCCCACCAGATCCTTCACCTCCTCCTTTGGCAAACTTTCCCGATCGTGTTTTTGCAGAACCCTGTTCAGGGCAGAAGCAATATCCCCCAATGTGTCCACCAAGGTCCCATCGAGATCAAACACCGCCCATCCACTCAAACGCCTTGCCAGCATTCGCACCCTTGTCCCCACTACAATCTTCGCAATGACGGCAATCCATACGCCTTCCCCAACTTCTCCCCTCCTGATTGAACTTCTGCCGCATCCAGCACCAGCCTTCCCGGATCATCCATGAATTCAAAAATCAGATCCCCCTCCTTGGCACAGTCCACCACACCAGCGAGATCGTTCAGATTGTGAATTTTCTTCCCGTTCAAGCTCTCCAGCACGAGCCCGGACAAGTGCTGATAACCCAAAGTCATCGCCGAGGGCAGAACCTGACTCAAAAACACAACCTTCTCCTCCGGATCAGGTCTCAGCTCCTGTTGGAAAGTGAAAAGTCCCACCAACCTCTGCGGCGCCCGCTCCGTCCACTTGTCGCCCCACTCCTGCAAGTACGTCCCCGTAAGCTCTTGAAAAACCAACCCGCCGATCACCATGTATCTCGGTGCCGTGTCAAACTGCAGGGTGGGGATCGCCACTTCGTCACGTGCTCTCCGATCGTAGATCCCCGCAAAATCCATCTCTTTTCCTTGTCGTGAAACACGAAATTTTGCCGGTGCCCCCACCGTGGGACGAGTCCGGACCAGATTCCCCACCGAGGTCGGACCGTAAAGGGAATCCCGATAATTTCCATCTTCGTCCAATTTAAAACCATCCACCGAAAGAAGAACATCGCCCTCCTTGAGCCCTGCCCGAGCCGCCGTTCCCCTCGGATTGACCCGCGTCAAAAGAATTCCTCCCGACTTCGGGGCCAACACCTCTTCCCGTAAATTCGGATCACGCAAGTTCGTCCAGTTCACTCCCAGCGTTGGAAAACCCTCGTACTTTCCGTCCGCCGCATCTTTGAGAAAATGTTCAATCATCGGCACGGGAATCGCCGTCCCCTCTTGCGAATCCCGGTCATACCCCATCATCATTCCTGCAAGTTGACCATTCCGCATCAACGGCAAGGTATAACTGTCATCCCTTTTCGGCAGGGACACTCGCACCCCATACAACAGAAAACCCGCCTCATCCGAAGGATATCGGCCGACTCCCGCCGAAAGAATCTCCGCCTGATTGCGCAACATCTCGCCATTGCGTTCCAACTGCCAAACCTCCGCGGTGTCTCCGGAACGCAAAGCCGGCCCCATCCCAACTCCCGCGAAGCCTCGAAGAAATTCCGGATCCGTCGGCTTCAAAAGAGCCAGATTCGCCTCGTAATCGATAGCCTCCACCTCCGCCGCACACTTTTCCGCCGATCCGGGTTTCTCCAACCCCACCTCCGTCCGGTTGGCCACTAGCGCGGCGGTCGCCAACACTTTTCCTCCCGGCAAGACCACCCCCGTCCCGTTCAGACCGAAAGGAGCCTTCTTTTGCCACGGCCGGAACTGATCGAAAGGCTGAATCGAAGCCCGCACCCGCACCAAAGACCCGCGCGACTCATCGCCCGGTGAAGCCATGCATCCCGCACCCAACATCAATCCAATGAGCATCGCCGCCGTGAGCGTTTT
>CAIVGD010000108.1 GCA_903905395.1 uncultured Verrucomicrobiota bacterium | reverse complement strand
TTTTGTGAACAACGATAGTGGTAAATGAGTTGACGCTGAGCTGATAAGATCGTTTTATTTCACAATGTCCGAAGGTGCACCCAATCCGCCCTTGCCCCCCCGACCTCCAGGAGTTCCTGCGGGCGGTCCTCCTCCTAAGCCTCCAGCCCCACCATCGCCAGGATTACCAAAACCGCCTCTCGCTCAGCCTGGGTCGGACGTCAAGCCTTCGATTCCGCCACTTTCCCCAACTAGACCTATCGGCGCGATCCCAGGGGCTGCTGTTGCTCCGGATCTAAAAAAGGAGACGATGCGGCTCACTCCGCCTCCTCCTGTGCCGAGAGCACCGACTCCGGGCGCGCCACCTGTTCCTGGTATTCCCGCCAGAACAGCGCCTGCGTTACCGCCTCGGCCCGGTCTTCCGACGATTCCGGGGAAGCCTCCCACCTCGGCTCCGGCTGTTCCGGCCGTGCCTGGGGTAGCAAAGCCACCACCCGATTTGCGGAAAGAGACGATGCGGATCAGTCTCCCGCCGCGACCGGGACTTGGCGCCTCTGCAGGTGCTCCTAAACAGGCTGGCGGCCCCGCGGCGGTAACGACTCAACCGGCCAAGACCATGAACATACCTGGTGGACTGACAGGCGCAGGGCCTTCTCCCGCCAGACCTGCCGGTCCCACTGGGCCCGGGCTTAAGACCACGGCGACACCTATGGTCGCTAGGACAGTGGTTGATCCGGATAGTGGAGGAACGGCTCTGGCCATCGCGGCCTTGGTGGCCGCCCTGATTTCGTTTGGTATTGTCTTACTAAGTTATCTTAGTAAATAAGAAATCCCCATGGCCGATGCCACCATCTTGATCCTCAATCAGGCGAATTTCGATCAAGCCGTTCTCCAGTCGCCCATCCCCGTCCTGGTGGATTTCTGGGCTGAGTGGTGCGGTCCTTGTCGGATGATCGCTCCGTTGCTGGAACAGATCGCCAAGGACCATCCTAGCAAGGTTGTCGTGGGGAAGGTCAATGTGGACGAGGAACAGGCTCTTGCGGCGAAATACGGAATTCAATCCATTCCGGCTTTTTTCATTTTTAAGAATGGTCAGATTGCCGAGCAGTTCATCGGCTCCCAGCACTCGCGGCAAAGCATCGAAAGTAAACTGGGTTTGTAAACGACCGCGGTTTCGGAGTGGCGGCGGGTTGTTCGGGTGAGGGGCGGGACGTACCCCGCGGGGCTGTCTTTAATTCTGAGACGCGATCGTGAACGTGCAACGATACAAACCAGAAACCCGTTCCTCTTCGCGACGCACTTTCGCCCTGAGAACTTTCTCGAAAAGCTGGCGTTCGTAGTCATGGATCATCGGGAAGCTGTCCAGACAATCCTGGATGGCGGAATTATATTCCGTGATCCGATGGGTCCGCGAGGAGTTATCGAAGGAATACTCCGCCATGTAGCCGTCCTCCTCGCGCAGTTGGGCCAACCCCCGGTAGCGGGACTCGCCGTCTAGTCTCTGCAATTTGATCTCATACCGCTGGGTTTCGGCCTTGTAGATGTTGTGGAGGATTTTTTCCGGGGCGAGGGAACCGTATGTTTCCCTGACGGACTCCAAAATCTGCAAGCTGAACTGGGGATAGCGGCTTGGAAAAAACTCCTTGGCCCCGTCGGTAAGGCGATAGGCCTTTTCCGGGCGGCCCATGCCCTTGGGGCGGCGCCAAGTATCCAAGTAGCCTTCCCGTTCCAGCCCGATGCAGTGCTGTTTGATGCCCATGTATGAAAGTCCGACGCGCTGACAGAGCTCGGTGACGGAGAGACCCTGGCTCCGCTTGATCTCCCTCAGAATGGAAAGCTTGGGGTTGTGGGGGTTGCGGGTGAGTAGTTTGGTCTTCATTCCGAGGTTCTGGAATTTCAACCAAGATTGGTTCGCGAATCAATCATTGAATTTAAATTTATTCACTACTGGCCCTAACGGGGGTCGAACCCGTGCACCGGCCTTGAGAGGGCCGTGTCCTAACCAATTAGACGATAGGGCCTGAAGCTGAAGGAAAATAGCCTTTCTCGGCTCTGGAGCAATCACGCAAAGCATGGGAGGCCGCGGGACTTATTCCACCGTGACTGACTTCGCGAGATTCCGCGGCTTATCCACGTCCCGTCCGAGGGCCACGCCAATGTGGTAGGCGAGCAATTGCAGGGGAACAATATTGAGAATGGGTTGGAGGAGCTCATGGGTCCGCGGCACTTTTAGGACGGTGTCGGCCAGGGTGCAGATTTTTTTATCATCATCATGGGCCACCGCGATGATGGGACCGCTGCGGGCTTTGATCTCCTGCAGATTACCGAGGTTCTTGTCGTAAACCCCGTCCTGCGTGGCGAGAAGCACAGTCGGAGTCTCTTTGTCGATTAAGGCGATTACCCCGTGTTTGAGTTCTGCACTGGGATAACCTTCCGCGTGAATGTAGGTGATCTCTTTGACCTTCAGCGCACCTTCCAAAGCGATGGGAAAGTTGGCTAGTCGACCGAGGAAGAGCATCGAGCTCGCGTGGGCGTAACGCTGGGCTATCTCGCGGATGGCATCGGAATAGGCAAGGCATTGGGTGATTTGTGCGGGCAGATTCTCCATGGCTTGGAGGAGTTCGCGCCCATGGGCCGCGGATAGAAAACGCAGGCGCCCCAGGAGAAGTCCGATCAGGGTGAAAATCACCAGCTGGGAGGTGAACGACTTGGTGGCAGCCACCCCGATTTCCGGTCCGGCATGCATGTAAACGCCGCCATCACTCTCCCGGGCAATCGTGCTGGCCACATTGTTGCAGATGCCTAGGACGGTGAAGCCACGCCGCCGCGCTTCCCGGAGTGCGCCTAGGGTATCGGCGGTCTCGCCGGATTGGCTGACGGCAAAAAAGAGGGTTCGCCCGGATACAGGGGAATCGCCGTATCGGAATTCACTCGAATGCTGGGTTTCAACCGGGATCTTCGCCAGAGTTTCAATCAGGTATTTGCCCACCATGCCGGCATGGAGGGCGGTGCCACAGCCCAGCACGCAGATTCGATCGATCTGTCGCAATTCCTGCGGACTCATGTTGAGGCCACCGAGTTTCGCGGTAGCCCCATCGGCATCGAGCCGACCACGGAAGGCGTTCTGGATCGCCGACGGCTGTTCAAAGATTTCCTTTAACATGAAATGTTGATGGACGCCCTTGTCGGAGGCCGCCACACCGTCCTCGATTTCCTCTACCTTCACGTTTTCCCGGATTCCGAGCGGGGAAGCCACGTCGAACCGGTCTGCCCGGAGAGAGACGATCTCCTTGTCCTGCAGGATGACGACCCTGTTGGTGTACGGGGCGAGGGCCTGGGTATCGCTCGCGAGAAAGTTTTCACCTTCGCCAACCCCGATGACCAGCGGACTACCGCGGCGGGCGCCTACAATCAATCCCGGCATGTCGGCGTGAATCACGGCGATGCCGAGTGTGCCCTGGATCTGTTGTACGGCGGAGCGGACGGCCTCGACTAAGCGGGCGTCCCCTTTTTCCCGGCTGGAAGAAAAAGCCTCCCCCACGAGGTGGGCGAGAATTTCCGTGTCGGTTTCGGAAAGGAAGATGTGACCCGTTTCCATTAACTTGGTTTTTAGTTCCAGATAATTTTCAATGACTCCGTTATGGACCAAGGCAAGGCGCCCAGAGGCATCGAGATGAGGATGGGCATTCTTGTCGGTGGCGGCGCCGTGGGTGGCCCAGCGGGTGTGACTGATGCCCAACCGCCCCTTCACCGGTTCCGCGAGGCAGATCTTGGCCAGTTCTTGGATGCGGCCGCTTTTTTTGCGAACCTCGATTCCCTTGCCGTTTAGGATGGCCAGACCGGCAGAATCGTATCCGCGATATTCCAGACGGCTCAGGGCGTCCAACAAAATGGGTTGGGCGTCCCGCGGTCCGACATAAGCTACAATTCCACACATCGCATACTTGTTCTAGCGAGAGGAAAGGATAGGGTCAAATAGTGAGCACTCGCCCTTTAGGGAACCCGGATCAGGTCATCAGTGTCATTCTGGGCGGCGGGGAGGGGAAACGTCTTTTCCCGCTGACCAAGGAGAGGGCAAAACCGGCGGTACCCATCGCAGGGAAGTACCGCCTGGTCGATATTCCGATCAGCCTCAGCCTGAATTCCGGGATCAAGCGCATTTTCTTGCTCACGCAGTTTCTCAGCTCCTCCCTCCATCGCCATGTGCAGCAGAGTTACCGGTTTGATGATTTCATTCCGCGCGGTTTCATCGAGATCGTGGCCGCCCAGAAGACGCTGGAGGGCACCAACTGGTATCAAGGAACGGCCGATGCGGTGCGGCAGGGGATGATCCATT
>CAIVGD010000107.1 GCA_903905395.1 uncultured Verrucomicrobiota bacterium | reverse complement strand
TTTGAAGCCCGCGTCCACTCCTCCGTCAAAGCCAACTTCCTGATGTCTCCTCCACTTGTCGTTGCTTTCGCCCTCGCGGGTCGCGTGGATATCGATCTTTCCAAAGATCCCCTAGGCATCGGCAAGGACGGGAAAGCCGTCTATCTCCGCGACCTCTGGCCCACGCGGGAAGAAATCGGCCAGGCGATGAAATCCGCACTCAAACCGGAAGTTTTTCGTAAACTCTATCGGGACTTCTCCAGACAAAATCCCGCCTGGAACGAAATCCCCAGTAAACTAGGCCAAACCTATGATTGGGACCGGAAGAGCACCTACATCCAGGAACCGCCATTTTTCGAAAACTTTTCCCTCCAACCCGCTCCCGTCACTTCCGTCACCCGAGCGCGTTGCCTTGGCATCTTTGGGGACTCCGTCACCACCGACCACATATCACCCGCAGGCAATATCAAGAAGACCTCACCCGCAGGGGCCTACCTCATCGAACACGGCGTCGCGGCGGAGGATTTCAACAGCTACGGAGCGCGGCGCGGAAACGATCAGGTCATGACCCGTGGCACCTTCGCCAATGTCCGGATCAAAAATCTCATGCTCCCCGGAGTTGAGGGTGGCCTGACCCTCGATCTTCTTGATCCGAAGCGGCCGCAGATTTCCATATACGACGCCGCCAAAAAATACCAAAAAGCTAAGATTCCACTCATCATTTTCGCCGGCAAGGAATACGGCACTGGCAGTTCCCGCGATTGGGCGGCCAAAGGCACCCTCCTTCTCGGCGTCCGTGCTGTCGTTGCCGAGAGCTTTGAGCGCATCCACCGCTCCAATCTCGTCGGGATGGGCGTTCTGCCCTGCACTTTTCCTGATGGAGTCACGGCGCAGACCTTGAAACTCGATGGAACAGAAACGTTTTCGATCGAGGGACTAGGCCAGCCCCCGAAACCACGGGAAACCTTCACCCTTGTCATCCAGCGCGACAATGGTGTCATCGAAAAAACGCCGATCATCAGTCGCCTCGATACCCCCGTCGAAGTTGAATACTACCTTCACGGCGGCATCCTCCCCTACGTCCTCCGCCAACTTCTTTCCCGCTGATTTTTTTTTTAATAGATCCCCCCAGCCCCTGCGGGCAGTGAGCTGGGGTTATGAGGTGTGAAAAATTGATGCTCGTTTACGTCCTTTCCCATTCGGGAAAGTCCTAGGACGACCTGCCACGATTCAGATCTGGGCGAATGGTTGTCCCTACCGGCGTTATAAATCTGGAAAGTTCAAAGTTTGGGTAGGGCGGTCTGTCCTTAGAACGCCTGCGTTGATATTCAAATTTGTCCGTCCAGCTAGGCGGCCCCGGAGATGCCGCCGCTACCTTAGCCCTCAGTTTTCAGCTCTTCTGACTTCAGCTTAAACTCGCGGTCCTCGAGTCTGCGTCCAGCTACCGCTGGATCCCCATCTTCCATCTCCTCTCGGCGGCGGCGCCATGGTTCCATGGGGTCAGAGGTCAAATCTTTGCGAGAATTTTCTTCTCCAACTTCACAATATCAGCCGAAAAAGACCGGATTCCTTCCGCCAGCTTTTCCGTCGCCATCGCATCTTCATTCAGCAGGAATCGGTAGGTCTTCTCGTCGAGCGGGAGCTTCGCGATCGGGTCCTTCTTCGCCACCTCGGCATCCAACTTCTTTTCCACCTTCACCGTCGAGGCCTTCAACTCCCCCAGTAAGTTCGGGCTGATCGTCAGTAGGTCACACCCAGCCAGCTCCACAATCTGCCCCATATTCCGAAAGCTTGCCCCCATCACCTGAGTCGGGTATCCGAACTTTTTGTAATAGGCGTAAATCTGCCGCACCGATTTCACCCCGGGATCCTCCGCCCCCGTGTACTCCTTGCCCGTGCTCTTCTTGTACCAGTCATAAATCCGCCCTACAAAAGGCGAAATCAAGCGCGCTCCCGCCTCCGCACACCCCACCGCCTGCGGCAGGGAGAACATCAGCGTCAGGTTGCACTGGATCCCTTCTTTCTGGACGATCTTCGCCGCCTGAGTTCCCTCCCAATTTGCCGCGATCTTGATCAAAACCCGCTCCCTATCGATCCCCTCCGCCTTGTACATTCCGATCAGTTGCCTGGCCTTGGCCACCATCGCATCTGCATCGAAGGAAAGTCTCGCATCCACCTCGGTTGAAACCCGTCCCGGCACAATCTTCAGGATCTCGCATCCAAAAAGAATCAAGAGTCGGTCGATGATCGCGCGCGCCCGTTCCTCCTTCGACCCCGCCCCACCTTTTCCATCAGCGATCGCCTTCTCCAACAGGGATTGGTAGGCCGGCATCCCCACCGCCTTCTCAATCAAAGTCGGGTTGGTCGTCGCATCCTGCGGCGTGTATTCCTGAATCAAGGCAAAGTCTCCCGTGTCCGCCACTACGGTGGTGAACTTTTTTAGCTGTTCCAGTGCATTTGCGCTCATTTTTTTTATTCTCCTAAATGTTCTTTCAAAATCGGCAGCAGCCTTTCCTGAACTTGCCGGATCTTATCCATTTCGTCGGCTTCTACAAGCAGGCGCACAAGATTCTCCGTGCCCGAATACCTCAGGAGAATCCGTCCCTTCTTTCCCAAAAACTTTTCCATCTGCCGTACCGCCGCCGCCAACGGCGGCACCGACTCCCACGCCGGCTTGTGCCTCACCCTCAGATTCACAAGATTTTGCGGATACCTCTGCATCACTTTTCGCAATCGGCTCAGCGGCTCCTTCTTTCTTTGC
Organism: uncultured Verrucomicrobiota bacterium; assembly: GCA_903905395.1. Classification (GTDB taxonomy): domain Bacteria; phylum Verrucomicrobiota; class Verrucomicrobiia; order Methylacidiphilales; family Verrucolacustridaceae; genus Verrucolacustris. The sequence goes on along the minus strand of CAIVGD010000107.1, from coordinate 5,096 downwards.
ACCAGATCCAAGATCTTCAACGCCGACAGCAGTCCATCCCCCGCCGGCGAAGCATCCAAAAAAAGCAGATGCCCAGATTGTTCTCCTCCCACGATAAATCCCCCCTGCCGCATCGCCTCCATCACATACCTGTCCCCCACCGACGTTCTTTTAACCCTCCCGCCCCTGGCCCCCATCGCCTCATCCAACCCCAAATTGCTCATCACGGTAACCACCACCGTTTTGCCCGGGAGCTTTCCTCTCTCCAGCGCGTCCAAAGCCGCCATCGCAATCACCTCGTCTCCGTCCACTTTCTCCCCCTCCTCGTCCACCAGCACGAGCCTGTCGGCATCTCCGTCGTGTGCCACGCCGATCCAACCCTTCTTCCCTTTCACCGCCCCGATCAACTTCTCGGGTTGTTCGGATCCGCATCCCTCGTTGATGTTTTTTCCGTCCGGCCGGTTCCCTATCACCTCCACCTCCGCTCCCAATCCCCGCAGAATTTCAGGCGTGGTGAACCATGCCGCCCCGTGCGCCGCATCCACCACGATCTTCAGCCCCTTCAACGAGAAATCCCCAGGAAACCCCTTGCTCAGCCGGTTTCGATACGCCTCAAAGGCCGAGGTCTGGCAGGAAAAATCCAGCTCCTTCGTTTTCTCCGCGATCGACGGCGGATTCTCCACATCCAGCAACCCCTCAATGGCCGACTCCTCCCCATCCGTCAGCTTCGACCCGTCCGCCCCGAAAAACTTCACCCCGTTGTCGCCCGCCGGATTGTGAGACGCACTCAGGGTCGCACCCGCGCAGGCTCTTTTCTCCGCCACGATCATCGCCGCCCCTCCGCTGGGCATCACCCCCACCGCCTCCGCCGCCAATCCCGCCGCTTGTAACCCCGAGATCAACGCCGCCTCCAACATCGGCCCCGACTCGCGCGTATCGCGGGCGATGATCACCTTTCCGTTTGGTGACTTTTGCGCAAAATATTTCCCCGCCGCCAATCCCACCGCCGCCACAAACTCCGCTGTCATCGGCACTTTCCCCACCCGTCCCCGGATGCCGTCCGTGCCGAACCACCGGCGTCCCGCTCCTCCCCCCATCAGCGCAACCCCGACCGCATGCCCGCCACGATCACCCCAAGAACTCCCCAGACAATCACCGAAAGCACAAAACAGATCGTCGTCCGCAGAAATCGCCGCCCAAGCGCCCGCGGCCCGCCAGAAGGCCGGAGGAATCCCCTCACCACCCCCCCAGCCCAAGAAACCCCTTCCCCATCCCCCACCAACATCTCGGTCAACCTCTGCCGCAATCCATCGATTTCCAAGGGTCTCTCCATCGCGCCGCGCCGGCAAAGGGTCAACTCGCCCGACTCCTCGGAGAGCACCAGCACCACAGCATCACTCTCCTCGCTTAATCCCAATGCCGCCCGATGCCTCAGCCCCAGCATTCGGCTCATCCCCTGCTGACTTACCGGAAGGATACATCCCGCCGCGACCAACCGGTCCCCACGCAAAATCACAGCCCCATCATGCAACGGTGTTTGATTGAAAAAAATCGTCGCCAGAAGCTCCTCCGAAATAATCCCGTGCAACGGCACGCCCGAATCCATCACCCCCTGCGCCAAGTCCGACTGTTCAAAGACGATGAGCGCCCCGTACTTCCTCTCCCGCAAGGCCTCGATCGCTTTGATCACCTCCTCTATGACGAACGATTGCCGCTCCGCATACATGGAAAATCCGCCCGCCCGCCCGATCTCCGCCAATGCCCGCCGGATTTCCGGCTGGAACAGAATGAGAAACGCCAAGACCAATACCGAGACGAACGCCTGCAAAAGAAAACTCAGGACCCGCAACTCCAAAAACCGCGAGGCCACCAGTGCCACGACAAAAACAAGAAGGAATCCGCTCAGCACCTTCGCCCCTTGAGTCCGCCGCAGCAGCTTGTACCCGTAATAAAATACCGCAGTCAGAATCAGAATTTCCAGCCCCCCCTGCCAACGCAGGTCGCGATACGATTCCAACCAATTCGTGGGCACAATCATAGACCGAGAACACCAGAAACCGCGCAGAGTGTCGATGCGTAGAATTACCGCGCTCGGGATGTCTCTAGATCCACCCGATCCAGTTCCCGACCATCCGGCGCAAGGGAACGCACTGTGGTTCCATCCCGCCGGATCGAAATCACATTCACATAATTTTCCTCCGCCCAAGCCTTTGCCAGCCGCTTCGACTCCTGGCACTGCACCGGCCTCGCTTCCACCCCGATCGCCCCGTTCCCAAAAAACTGGATTTTCCGGCCGAATTTTCCCTCCGTCTCCACCCGCTGAAGGTTGTGGTCGTGATGATTAAAAACCGCCGCCACTTGGGATCTCTCCAACACCGGCACCCACTCCCTCCGGACGTCCACGATCTCCTTCTGCGAGTTCCAACTCCTTGCCGAAGGAAACGCCATAACGTGCCACGAGACAAAGACCCACGGAACCACTTTCCGCAAGTTCAGATTCTTTTCCAACCAACCCGTCTGCTCCTTAATGGGTATCAAATGACCCGAATCCAGCAGGAGCATGGAAAGATAATCACCGAAATCCAACGCCACCGGCTCCGCAGTACGGTAGAGCCCGCCGAACAGGGTGTAAAAAAACGGTGCCTGCGCCTTCATCTGCTCGAAGGTCGCCCCATCCTGCACGTAGCCGACCATCACCTCGTGATTGCCAATGCCCGCGACTAAAGGAACAAGCCGACCGGCCGACGTTCGAGCCGAACGGCTCCACTGCTGCAGGAATGCGATCTCCTTCGCCACACTCATCCAATCGCCGTAGGCGAGATCCCCCCCCACGCTGAAAAAAAGTGGGTCCTGGCGACACCCCAGGGAGATCATCTCCTCCGCCCGCTTCGTCACATCGCAATCCCCCCCTTCGACGAAGGTGACTCCCTCCACCAGCTTCTCCGGGGCGGTCCTAAATTTCATCTCCGCCGAATCCCCAAACCGGAAAACATATTCGGCTCCAGGCTCCAGATCCTCCCAGTTCGCCTTTATCACCATCCAGCGAGGCAACCCTTTTTTCCCCGGATCTGGGAACGGTTGTGTTTTTGTGGTGAGCACCTGCCACTCCCCGCCCCCCGCCTTCCGCCATCGAACCTCTTCCGGTTTTTTCGCGTCAGGGCGATCCCCAAATCCGGGTCCACGCAACCACTGCGCCGTCATCGTCCGGCAGGGATTCCCTTCCCAGCTCAGAAACAGCGTCTCCGGCACCTCCGCCGCATGCAGCGAAAGAGTCAGGAGGAGAAGAGTCATGACGATCCGCCGTAATAACATCCTCCCTCTCTAGCCACTCTCAGAAAAAATCAAATCCTTGCTTCGTTTGTCACACAATCGACACAAATTCGGAAGGCGGGCAGGAATGCCCGCCCTACAATCGCTCACAACCCTCCCCACTGACTTCAACTTAAACTTAAACTTCTACTGGTGGGCCGTCTCCGTCACTGGCGGAACGCTCAACCCCTTCCACTTCCGCCACCAGATGCGTCCGCACGCCCCCAGCACCAGCACCACGAGGACGAGAAAGAATCCCGTGACGCCGGCGTTCATCGCTTGCGCCGCCGCCAACTTAGCGTTGCCCGCTACTTGCGCCTCATGAAACCCCGCCAGAAATCCTAGGCGCGGATCCGCACTAAAGATTTTCAGCCAGCCAGCCGAGAATGTCACCACCACCAGCCACGCCAACGGCAGCAAGGTCACCCAGACCAGTTTTCCACGCCCCATTTTAATCAACACGGTGGTGGCCAACCCCAGCGCCATCACAGCCAACAGTTGATTCGCCACGCCAAAAATCGGCCAAAGACTATTGATGCCCCCCTGAGGGTCGATCACCCCCTGATAGAGAAACCAACCCCAGGCCCCTACAAACAAAACACTGCCCAGCACGCTACCGGTCGGCGAACTCACCCGCCCCAGCGGTTTCCAAATCCAGCCCAGCACCTCCTGCACGAGGAATCTCCCGATCCTTGTTCCCGCATCGATCGTGGTCAGGATAAAGAGCGCCTCGAACATGATGATGAACTGAAACCAATATTTCATGGTCTGCTGCAGGCCGTGCCCGATGTTAGCAAAGATGTGCGCCATCCCCACTGCCAGCGAAATGGCGCCGCCCGGGCGGTGCGCCACATCGAGCCCGACCAGCTGGCTCAGCTCCGGCAGATTGACCACGGCCATCCCCAGGGCATCAAACTTCTCCTTGGAGGTATTGATGGCAAAATAGTCCGCCGGCACCAGCGTGGTGGCTGCAATCAATGCCATGAGCGAGACAAAAGCCTCGGTCACCATGGCGCCGTAGCCGATGAACGGGATATGGCGCTCGTTTTCAATCAGCTTAGAAGTAGTGCCCGAGGCAATCAGGGAGTGAAACCCCGAGATCGCACCGCAGGCAATGGTGATAAAGACATACGGCCACCAGGGGCCGGCAATGATCGGGCCACCGCCATGGACAAAGGCCGAGGCAAACGGCATGCGGATGTCCGGATGCACAACCACCACGCCAATGGCCAGTGCGTCTATCACGCAGATCTTCATGAACGTACTCAGATAGTCGCGCGGTGCCAGCAGCAACCAGACCGGCAGCACGGCCGCGCAAAACCCATAGATCGGCAGCATCCATTTCAGCGTTTTAGCCTGAAAGGTAAACCACCCGGCCACACCGGATTGCGCAATCCAGGGTCCGCAAAAAACTGCCGTGCAGACCAGCGTAAACCCGACAATGGACCCGGAGAGGATCGCACCTGGACGCAGGCGAAACATGTAATACCCGACCCCCATGGCAATCGGGATGGTGCTGGCAATGGCAAAGGTGCCCCAGGCGTTGTTCTGCATGGCATTGACCACCGCCACGCCCAAACCAGCCAATGACGCGATGATCACAAACAGAATGGCAATGCCGGTCAGGAGTCCGGTTACGCGCCCGACATCGCGTCGCGCAATCACGGCCACGGATTGTCCGCCATGACGCACCGAGCCGAAAAGGATCACCATGTCATGCACGCTGCCGGCAAAGACCGACCCCAGCAGGATCCAGAAAAACCCGGGGCCCCAGCCATATTGGGCGGCCAGCGTCGGACCAATCAGCG
>CAIVGD010000106.1 GCA_903905395.1 uncultured Verrucomicrobiota bacterium | reverse complement strand
GGTATTCCAAGACGTGGCCGAGGTGAACCGGTGATCGTCGGTCGTACCCCTAGCCAAGCATCCGGCATACTGCTCACATCAGCCGTGCGCCCCGTGATCCATGGCGCTCCAGTCTGGTTCCGGTCCGTCCAAGTCCACCTCGGCGATTACGGACCAGGCCGCTTCGGGATCGCCCATCCCGAACATGCCAACCATCTTCACGCCGTCGGAGCAGAAAGATTCGACAATCAGCATTCTCGATCCGTCGAAAACGTAGGCGTACTCGATGCCACTGCCGGCAGCGTTTCCATGTGTCACTGTCCATCCGTCTTCACCACGAGCACCGTGGCAGTAACACTCTGGCCTTTCATTCTCATTGACGGCAGCCGCTCCAGATTGCCGCATGGTGCGGAAGCCAGGAGTCAGAGTGAAGTTGCGGCCCACGATCGTGCTCCAACCGGCCGCGTGCTGATCGATCAGCACGTTGAGCATTGCGTTCGTGTCGTTCTTGAAATCCCGGCGCCTGATCCGGAATAGCGCTCGGCCTAGACCGGAAGGATAGCTGTCCCAGTGGTGGTAGACCCCCTTGAATTCCAGCGGAGACCTCCGCTGGAGTCTTGCAATACATCCTCTTGTCGACATGTTGTTCACCTCGCAAGTCACGTCTTCGCGCAGCTTGTCTTCAGAGGAAGGAGACAAGCTGCGCGGTTCTGTGCCACGTGGCCGGGGCATTCTGCTGCCTGGCATGGGCATCCAGGATCAAGAGAAGGAGGGAAGCGCCCGGCCCGCTCCTCACTACGAGCCGGGTCATCCCAAGAAGGAGAAGTAAAAGAGCGCGGCTTGACCACTCTGGCCAAACCGCGCCCCAATCTACAATGTGGGATCGCCTCACTCGCCACGCATAGAAATATGGCGTGTTGGCATTCCAGAAATGAGTCTGAATGATGACGATGCCTTTCCATACTTGCTTGGAAAGGCATCAGCCGGCCCACATCGTTACAGGAGAAGGCGTTTGGAGGGAATGAACACGTATGGGCGGCCTTGTTGGCTGAACAGGTCCAGGATCGCGCCGCAACATCCATTCTTCCTGACCAGCGCACATTCGGCTTTGGTAATCGGCACGACCCACATTAGCGTGACCGGATCACCATCAATGTGCAGGATATCAGGCAGAGACTTGTCAGGCCTGATAGGCGACGGTATGAACAGCAGCGCGCTGATCTCGCTGCAACCAAGCAACGAGATTGAGGCTGTCTCCATCGTGTGGCCGATGCCGAACCAGGTATTCTCGTCGAACGGGTAGTGGGCCAGCCTATTCACGAATTCGGCGTACTCCGTGCGGGGTTCCGCACAATAGAAGACCAGTTCGATGCGGCGCGGATAGTCCGGAGGCAGTTCCGGCGGGACATTCATCACACGATTGCTCATCCCGCCTGTGACCAGCGTGAAGAAGTCACGTCCCGCATGGCCTGGCGGAAAACAGTAGATGTCAATATGCGGATTCTCCTCGGACTTCTCGTGCCACACGTGCCGCATTGGCCCGAAGATGCTTACGAGCGCGTCCTCGCGCTCTGCAATGTTTGGATTGCCGTACGATTTTTTCATGGTTTCACCTTGCAAGCTTACATCTGATGTGCAGCTTGTCTCAGAATTGGAGGACAAGCTGCGCACCAGGATTCGATGCCGAAGGTGAAATCCGATTGGCGGGAAACCGCGTGAGAGGTCGTCTACCGTTTGCCTTTGCGGCTACGGTGCTTAAGGTACTCACAAAAGTCGGCGACTTCCTTTTGGAAAGGCGCCGGAAAGCCCTTCATGGCGGCGGCGACCTGGCGCAGGTGCGGGGACGCCTCCGTCGCCGCAGCTACCCCGTTCAAAAGGTCATCCGCGGAGCACTGGAGCGCATCAGCGATCCGAACGAGCAGGCCGGCAGACAGATTGCGGGCACCCCGCTCGATATGGGAAACGGCAGCCGCAGTTGTTCCCGCGGCGTAGGCCAGATCCCGTTGGCTAAGGCGCAAGGCACCCCGTCTTGTCCGGATTGCCTCGCCGATCGACATCCCCGCTTTTGCTGCCTGTTTGCTCATCCGACTTTTCCCAGCAAGTACTCCTGGGGAAAAAGTTGCCTTAGACCCATTGACCAATCGACCAGTTACCATTTAGTATATTGCTTAGTCAAACAAAATAGTATCAAAGGAGGTGTCCCGTGAAGTACGTCTTTGCATCGGCTCTTGTCATCGCAGCGTTAGTCCTAGTTTTTCATGCGGACAAGGTCATCCCCATTCCGCGCGCGGCTTATCACTGGGCCGTGGAGCAAGGCGATAGGATGCTCCCATTCTCAGCCAAGGTGGCCTACGCATCTTCTTGCTTGGACGAATCGCGCCAGGCGCGGAACGAAGTCCGGTACAAAATCTCAGAAACGGCCGTCCGTACCGAAGATCTCAGAAAGGAAGCGGACCGGCTCGATCAAGAGCGGCGTGCCCGGTTGTTCAAGCTTCGCTATCTTACGGAACACCCGGACAGGGTAAGCCAAGAGGAACTGGATCGGCAGGTGCGGGCATTTCGCCGTGTCAATGACCAGTTCGCGCGTGTATCCAACTTAAAGACACAGCATGTCTCAGCCGTAAGGTCCATGATGTGCGCTGAAGTCAAGGCAACAGATAGACTCGATGAGATGAATGACCGTCTGAAACTCGTTCAAGTAGAGCATCTGCGTCACGATGCGCTGGACCTGGCATCCGCCGACCCGGACGGGTATGGTTCGAGGGGTCCGGCTGCAGCCATCCGGCAAGGCAATCAGGTTGTCACGAGGCTGGAGTTCGACGAACGTGTGCGCGAGGACCTGAACCATCGGTTCCCGTCCGCGGCGGAGGATGACAGCCTGAGCTATCGGGACACCGATCCGGCGTTAGAGGCCCAAACGCTTCTGGCCGAACACGCGAACCTGCTGAACTGAATCCAGTGCGAGTAACG
>CAIVGD010000105.1 GCA_903905395.1 uncultured Verrucomicrobiota bacterium | reverse complement strand
CTCAACGGGTTCATCCCGGTGGCGGAAGCATACGCGCTATGCACGCGTCAAATGTGCCACAGATCAGTCCGCAATTGGATAGCCGTCGGCCGAGATCGGGACCAAGTCGGGACCAAGAGGCCCAACCAGTCACCCCTCCAGTTACTCCCCCAGTCACCCCCCCAGTGGCCGGACTGGTTTCGCTCCTTGGACAGCGGGGAGAGATGGGCAATGCGGAAATTCGGAAACGACTTGGATTGCGGGATCGCGTTCACGTTCGTAAACATTATGTGGATGCGGCATTAGCTGATGGCATGATCGAGACAACCATCCCTGGCAAGCCCACCAGCCGCCTTCAGAAATATCGGCTGACGACAAAAGGCCGTGCCTGGCTCGCTGCGTATCGGAAGGAGATCAAGGACTCATGACCGCTGCCGATCGTGCTGTCCTTTCGCGCATGCATTTAGAGAACTTGGCAAGATAGCGCCCGCCGGTTCGGGGCGGGGTGCATACTACGTGATGCTGTCCAAACAGCTCGGGAATGGCTTAAACGGCTCACGGGGTGGTGAACCTAGGAATGGCTCATAAATAGCTCAAATGGCTCATCCGTCACTGAGGCTGCGATCTGAGGTCGCGGCGCGGCCGGACATTGATGGCAATTGGCGCGGTTTGCACGCTACCGATGGGCATCAGAGCGGCGGCCAGTTTGTCCAGACGCTATGGCCCAAGGTGGCCGTCGCCGCACAGAACGACCGACCCAGTCGCCCAATCCAGTCAGGCAACGGCCTGGTGAAGGCTCATGACGAAAGTCAGTTACAGGGTAAGGCCGATTCAAGACCGACCCAGTCACCGACCCAGTCAGACGACCCAGTGACAAGGCTCTTGAGTGTGCTACGGAGAGCAGGCGCCCTGTCGCCACAAGCGCTACGCCTAGCGCCCGCCGGTTCGGGACGGGTGCATACTACGCGATGCCGTCCAAACAACTCGGGAATGGCTCATAAATGGCTCAAATGGTTCATCCGTCACTGAGGCTGTGCGATCTGAGGTCGCGCAAGTCACCGCGCAAGTCGCCGCGCAAGTCGGGACCAAGAGGCCCATATCAAGACACCTCCCGGCCGGCGATCATTCGTTTTCGCCGTCCAAACCATGCGCAGGGGCGATCCCGGGCGAGTTTTTCCTGCTCCGTGATCTGTCAACCACCTGGCCGGAAAATATTCCTCGGAACACCCCAAAAACGACTGCTACCTTTATGTATACTACTTCAAGCCCCCATTTAGACAATACAGTAAGAGTAGAAAAAAGCAGAAAAGCGCACAGTCAGAGGTGGGGTATGTTCACCGAGGGCTTGATTCTATTGGGCCAAGTGCGGTTTGCCCGCATGGAATCAGGGGAAAATGCGTGGCGGGAGAGACGGGGCTCGAACCCGCAACCTTCGGCGTGACAAGCCGATGCTCTAACCAATTGCGCTACTCCCCCCTCAAAAGAGGACAGTACGATACTGGTTTGCCGCGGCGGTGCAAGCGAAAAAATAAAAGCCGTTGGGCGAGGGGTGTACGACAGTATTCTTCATTTAGGCCGCCACAGGGAGTTGGTTGTTGCGTGCGGCGCGAGTATTGAGCCAGAATGTCCAGAAGTCGGACAAGCGGCGACTGGCGTGAATGCAGCGCAAAGCCAAGATATTCTGCGCTCCTGGGACGCCCCAGTGCATGCCAGACTGTTTGCACCGTGCACCAATCACGGTTTTACAACCGGCTTCGACCACGCCGGAACCGATAAAGAATCCTGCCTTGCGAAAAGTCCCGTACTGCATGCGCGCGATGTTCCTGACAAAATAGCCCAGTTCCTTTTCCACCATTGCTGCCTGCCGTCGGCCTGCGCTTTCCATGCGCGTTTCAGCGATCAGTTTGACCACCCCGTTTTTCAACAACCGTTTTGCCCATTGTCGCAGACGCGGTTTGTAATCGGCATGCTCCTTGCTGCCGAGCAGTGCCACAAGCGTGTGGCTGGCGTGTTCCATGGCGTGAAAGAAATCGACGATCTGCACGCATCCCGGGAAATAGTCTCGTCCCATACATTCCAAGCCTTCGGCGCCATCGATAAGCACGATGGTCTTCCCGGCGTTGCCCATGCCACGCCGAATAGCCTCCCGCCGCAGGCTGGGGGCAAAATCCGTTATTGGTCCAAGAAACGACAGATAAGTTGTAGAGTTGTAGTCGCGCACCGGACGCCCCTTTTCATCCTGACCATGCTGGGTAAAGACGCAGCCGAGATAAACCTGGCGGGTCTTGGCTGTACCATCCGGTTGCTTGCCTTTGCGCCCGTCCAGTTCACTCTTGCGCATGGGCAATCCCGTCCCGTCGGCACTGACATACATGATCGGTGCTCGCTCAGTGCCCGGCACCGCCTTGCGCTCCTGCCAGCGCTGGGCCGCAGGCCCGAACCGTTGCACCACCCGCTGGACCTGGCGGGCGTCCACCGTGATCCTGGCAGTCTCCTGCAAATGCGTCTCCGCCTTCTGATAGCAGGCCTCGTCCGCGCCCTCAAGGCAGACCAGCTTGTTCAAGGCCGGGGTAAACCCGTTCTCCAACCCCAGTTCCGCATCAGCCGGGTAGTATCCGCACTCTTTGCCGGGGTGGTAATAGTAGTCGCGCTGCATTGTGAACGTGCCGAAGATACACTGCACCTTTATGGAGACGCGACCTTTGCGCGCTTCTCCAGGCTTTGGCTGGTAGGCTGCGTCAATCCGGTCGGCCGACGCCTGTAACATAAAGGCGATCAATTCCGTCGCCGGCTTGAAAATGGCGGTGCGCACCATCCCTTCAAGTTCTTGGACCGCCTGACCAGTGGGCGGATGCGCACTAAAGCAGCTCATCAACTGTTGGATTTCTTCGCTCTGGGCAAGGAGAAAGGCTTCTTCTTTGTCTTTTTTTTTACACCGGCGATCCGTTCGGCTCGAGTCTTTTCGATCACCTGTCGGGCATATTGCGTCACCAGTCCCCGAAACTTCTGATAGTTGGCCGTATGGGTTGCCACCATATCCGCCTGATCCTGCGAAACGTAACGGGTGATGGGTTTGCCGTTTTCACGACATTGGAGGTTACGGTAAGGACCATCAGGTCCTTCTCGAATGACACAGAGTTTGCCGGGCTCCATGTGTTGGATAGCGGCGATTTGTTGCAGCAATTCTTGCGGAGATGATTTCATGCCGGTAGTATATACTATCGTATATATTATGCAACAAAAAAACCACATTATTCATATGTCTGAAGAATCCGGTCTCACACCCAAGGCTGGGGGCCAGACTGATCTGCGCTGGTCCTGCTTTGGCCATTGTTGTATACTTGCGGCACACTGGATAATCGTCAGGTGTCCGCTCAAAATCGTAAGATCGTCCATCTGCAGCACCGTGGTCATCACGATGGCGAGCGTGACGGCGAGCATATGGATCAGCAACGATGGCGGTGACATTAACATTTTCCGAGCTCTGCCAGGCCTGCGGCAAATCACAGGTCTACGTGCGGAATTTACTGACCAGCCTTGGCCTGCCTGCCCTGCGTAGCCTTGGCGAAGAAGGGTCCGTGCCGGCCAAAGACAGCCGGTATTCCGCCTATGCGCGGTTCATCCAGACAATCATCGCTCTGCGGACATTCAGCGTGCCGTTGACTGAAATTGCCGATCTGTTTACCAAGGAGCAAATCGTCCTGCGTCTCTTGAAGGTTGATGCGCTTGGCGCTACACCCACCTGGTATCTGGATCAGTGCGCTGACAAGGGGCATAAGGACCGGCGGTTACTGCTTACCGGCTATGATGTGGGCTTCCCCATCGACAGCAAAGTCATCCAACCCAATCTGGATTTTGGCGTTCGGAAGAAAGAGTTGTTCTCCGGCAAAGAAATGGGCGAGGATGTCCGGCGCGCCCTGGATAGCTACTTACGACTGCTGGCGAAAATCATGGCCCGCGTAGAGCAGGAACGGCCGGTATTGAACCAAGCCCTTCAATGGGCCAAAGAAATACTCGGGTAACCATCCGAATCCTATTGTCGTTGTTTATCCGTCCGGATTTCATCCCCGTCCATCCCTCTTTCATCTGGCTTTTCCGGATTTGCCCT
>CAIVGD010000104.1 GCA_903905395.1 uncultured Verrucomicrobiota bacterium | reverse complement strand
GACCTTCTCGTACGCATGACCCAGGTGGGGCTTTGCATTTGCGTAATCGATCGCTGTGGTTAGGAAAAGATTCTCCATGGATTTCATATCACCCTAACAGGCTGGAGGGCCGGATTCGATCTAAAGAAGATCCTGCGCGTCAACATCCACCGAAACCCGCAACCCGGTCGGCCACTTGGGCGCCAACACCTCCCTCTTCAGATCGCCGATCACGTCCCCCACTTTTTCCACGAGAAGGAAGATCTGAAAACGAAATCTTCCCTCCACCCTCGCAATCGGAGCTGGGCCCGGATCAGGTACCTCCACCTTTTCCTTCCAAATCTCTCTTAAACGTTTGACCGCATGCTCTGCCGACGCCTTCGCCTGTGCCTCACTCGGCCCGGAAAAAGAAACAAGAATCGCGCGACGGTAGGGTGGATAACCATGCGCCTTGCGATACTCCAGTTCCTGTTCCCGGAACCCATTCACATCGTGATGCCTTGCAAATTGAATCGCCGGATGAAAGGGCGTGTACGTTTGCACAAACACCTCGCCAGGAATCTCCCCACGACCCGCCCTGCCTGCCACTTGGACGAGAAGTTGGAACACCCGTTCCGAGGCGCGGAAGTCCGGCAGATTCAGCGCCCCATCCACCCCCACCACTCCCACGCAGGTCACCTTCGGAAAGTGCAGGCCCTTGGCGATCATCTGCGTTCCCAATAAGATTTCCGTTCGGCCCTCGCGAAACGCCGCCAATGCCTTCCCGTGCGCACCTCTGGCCTTCATGCTGTCCGAATCCATCCGGGTCCACCTCACCCCCGGCAAAGCCGCCGCCACAGCCTCCTCCAATCTTTCCGTTCCAGCTCCCGTGAACTTTAAAACCGGAGAACCACATTCGGCGCACTTGTGGGGCGAGGGCTTTTCCGCGCTACAAAAATGACAGCGGAGTCTTCCCTCACCGCGATGATACGTCATGGGTACCGCACACTGTTCGCACTCCTCCACATGCCCGCAATGGGGGCACTGCACGCTGGGGGCGTAACCTCGTCGGTTCAGGAGAACCAGACTTTGTTCTCCCTTCTGTCGGCGATCTTCCAACGCCTTCGATAAATCCGCCGATAAGATAATTGGCCCCCCTTGCGAAGGCTTATTCTCCTTGCGCAAATCCACCACGTGCACCTTGGGTAATTTCGCCCCGTCCACCCGATGGGTCAGACGAACGCGGCGATACTTTTCCCTGTCCGCATTGTATCCGCTTTCCAACGAGGGGGTCGCGCTTCCCAAAATCACCGGCGCCCCTTCGATCCGCCCCCGGACCACAGCCAAATCCCTCGCATGATACCGCGGGGCTTCCGCCTGCTTGTAACCGCCATCGTGCTCCTCATCGACCACGATCAGGCCGAGATTCTCCAAAGGGGCAAACAGGGCCGACCTCGCCCCGATGACAACCCTCGCTCTCCCCTCTCGGATCTCATGCCACGATTCCCTTCGTTCCGCCACCGATTGACCACTGTGGAGAACGGATAAACGGATCTTTTGTCCTACCAAGCGACCCCGAAAACGAGCGACGGTTTGCGGAGTCAGTGAAATCTCTGGCACAAGAATGATCGCGTTCTTCCCTTCCGCCAGAACCCCCTCCATCGCGCGTAAATAAATTTCCGTCTTGCCGCTTCCCGTCACTCCTTCCAACAGAATCGCCCGGCCGCCCTTCTCCTTTTTTCTCTCCTCCTGCCAAGCCGCCATGGCCTGTGTCTGTTCCTCCCCCAGTTCCGGTTTTTTGTCCGCATCCGGCCAACCTTCTTCCGCCATCTCCTCGGCCTGCACGAAACGCTTTTCGCTTCTTTCCGCCAAACCCCGATCCACCAGAGCACGCCAGACCGCCGTGCCAATTCCTGTCTCCCTGACCAAAGCGGTCAACCATCCTCCCCCCGTACTTTGCAAATGCCCCCACGCCTTTAGCTGAGATCGCGCCCCTTTGAGAACTTGGGCGGCCAACTCCGCCCGTCCCGCCACTGGCTCAATCCACCAAGCCGTTTTTCCACTCCCCTCGTGGGATCGCACCGGCCCTGGGAGAATAGTGCGCAGTGCCGCCCCGAGATCGCAGGCGTAATAGTCCGACATCCACCGAGCCAACTGACACAGGGAGGCAGGAATCAATGGCCGTTCCCCCGCCACCTCCTCGATGTCCCGCACCTTCTCCTTTTCCACCTCAGGTTGAGCAGGAAACTCCACCGCATAGGCCATGATACTCCGCCTTCCCCAAGGCACCCTCAGCCTCTGCCCCAACCCCACTTGACCCTGCAAACGTTCTGGAATCCTGTAATCGAACAGCCGGTCGAGGCCGAGTTCAGGTGCCACCCTCACAAATTCCGGATAATTCACCCCTTGGCTCTGCTCTCTTTTTGATCACGAGGCAAGTTTCCACCGCTTTCCCTCGGCCTCCCTTTTCCTCTACTCTGTAAGCCATGCTTCTCGCTCGTCCCCGCATTCTGGCCGCCTTGGCCGTCATTGTGACCCCATTGGCGATCATCGCTTTTTCTTGGATGGGCGAATTGCACCGCTCCGCAGAACTGGAACCCCTCATCGCCGAAGCTGCCGCCCGCCACAACATTCCACTTCCGCTCCTGCGCGCTGTCGTCTGGCGGGAAAGCGATTTCGAGATCCGAGCCACCGGAACCTCCGGCGAACGTGGACTAATGCAGGTCACCCCTGGTGCCGCCCAAGACTGGGCTCAAGCCAACCGCATCCGTTCGTTCCGCGAAACCGATCTTTTCGATCCCCGCACCAACCTTGCCGCAGGTTCATGGTACCTCGCCCGGGCCATGAAACGCTGGTCCAACGCCGACCAACCTCAGGTGTTCGCATTGGCCGAATACAATGCCGGCATCACCCACGCCCGACGCTGGGCTCGGGATACTCAAACCCTCCGGGCCGAGGATTTTCTCGAAGCGATGGATTTCCCCACCACCAAGGCGTATATCCGTTCCATTCTCCGCAGAGCCGATCTCTACAGCCTAGGAAAAAATCCCAGCCCCCTCGAATCCGCCCGACGTAAACTCTCCCTGCAAAAAGAAAAATGGCTGAGGAAGTAGAAGTGTACCACCAACTACCTACTACCCACAAAAATCATTCTCCCCTTCAACTCTCTCCAGCGATCAGTCCGGCGTAGGTTTCCCAAGGCACCTCCCCGCCCTCGTCTCGCGGCACTCTTTCCAGATTCTTGGACTCAAAATCGATCCCGAATAACCCGAACCTCGGGGCGTACGTCCCCCACTCGTAGTTATCCGTGAGCGACCAGTGAAAATAGCCCACCAAAGGCAAACCCTCCGCCCTAAGTTTCTTCACCTCGCCGACATGTTGCTGGATGAAATAACTCCGGCTCTGATGATCTCCACGTCGGTTGCATTTCTCCCCCCTCGGACACCGCCTCTCCGCCATCCCATTCTCCGCGATCAGAATCGGCATATCAGGATATTCCACCGCGTAGCGTTCCACGAAAAACCGCAAACCCCGTGGGAGGGCACTCCAGTCCCACCACTTGGTGGTCAGACTCTGGGTCAACCACTCTCGCAACCCGACGCGGCCTAATCGAAAATCCGCCAAGGTCGGCAGACGCACCGCATTTCCTAGAAACGGATCGTAATAATCAAAGGAGATATAATCCACCACCGGATCGTCCCTGCGTTCCCGAACCAATGGGACCAACCTGGAAAAAGTGGTTTCATGCAGGAACTTTTGGCTCAACCCGTGTTGAATCTGTTTAATCAATTCTCCGACACCCTCGGCGAAAAGCCCGCAGCTCGGAAAGTCCATGCCACGGTAGGCTCTGGTGAATTCCCGATACCGCTCATTCAAATACGTCAAAACAGGTTCCTGCCCGTGCGTTTGCCGAGCCCCCTCCAGCACATCCAACAGCATCTTATCCATCCAATAGAGATCGCTGGCAAAAGTATTGAAAGTCAGCTTGGGCCGCTCCCAGTCCGGATGTTCCGCATAAAGGGAGTGAACCTCGCGACGGACCCTGACGTGCGCCTCGAGCATGGTCTGCAGAGCGCAAAGCGCCGCAGCCCACCACACACGGCGTCCAGCCGGAAAGGCTCCCACATTATACGTGCACGCCGCTAACATGTTCGGCTCGTTAACCGTGATAAACCAAATCGGCGGCGCGATTCCCTTCTCCGTAAGACGCCGGTTGAGAGACTCCAGCATCCGCCGCACAAAAGCCGCAAAGAGGATCGGAGTCTGTTCGTCTAACCACGGATCTGTCCCCAACCACTTTGGCGTCGCGAAATGGCAGAGCGTAATCAACGGCTCCAGATGTCTCTCCCGCAAGGCACGGATCATATCGGCATACCGATCGAGTGCCGCCCCGTCCAAATCACTCTGCGGTCCGTTGGGTTGAATCCGGGCCCAATCGAGGCCAATACGGAAAGCCGATAGACCCATCATCTCCGCCCGATCAAAATCCTCCTCGTAACGATTCCAGAAATCAGCCGCGCGCCCCGAACGCTCCACCTTCCCCGACGCTTCCCAATCCGACCAGTTGTTCTGGGGTTGCCCCTCTCCGTTGTAGCCACCCTCGTGCTGATAAGGAGAGGCCGTGACGCCCCACAGAAACGGGCTCTTCGCGATTCCGCTTTTCATCGCTTTCGCACGTGTTCCGCCATTTCCTCCTGCTGTTCGGAGTTCACCTCGATCGCCTCGTTTTTGGGTTCAGCCAGCAGGGTTCTTACCACCATTTCGGCCGCGTGAGGACGCCCCATCTTGCGCGCCGCATCTCGCATCTGCTCCAAGCGCTTGGGGGTCCCCAAAAGCTGACCCACCTTATATCCTAGAATGGTGATCTCATTACACTTGATCGCCGCCCCCTTCTCCAGAAGTTGATCGCTGTTGCGCTCCTCCTGTCCCGGGATCGGTGCATAAATTACCATGGGCAGGGACGAAGCCATCGCCTCGGCCGAGGTCATGCCCCCGGGCTTGCTGATGAGAAGATCCGCCGCACCCATCCAACCCGGAATGTCATCCACATAACCCATGACCTTAAAATCAACTTTTCCTCCATTCCCGCGGCTCAACTCCTGTTCGACCCTCTCCTTGGCCTCGGGACGCTTGCCGCAGATCACCACCACTTGAGCGCGATGCGGTAATTGTCGTAGCGATTTAACAACCTGCTCGGCGGGGTTCACTCCCAACGCTCCCGCCGTCACGAGGATCACGGGACGATCCAACGGTAATCCTAATTTTCGGCGCAAACTTGTTTTATCTTTCTGCCTCCCAAAGGCCGGATCCACCGGTATTCCGCTCACCGTTACACGCTCAGCGGGCAGACCCAAAGCGGTCAGGTACGCTTTCGTCTCGTCCAGTGCGACGAAGTAACGATGGAAGGCCCTCGAAAGCCACATGGCGTGAAAATCAAAATCCGTCACCACAATGGAAAGCTTGGCTTGAATCACCTTTTTCGTGATCAGATGGGAAATAATTTCGGCCGGCATGAAGTGGGTGCAGATCGTGATTTCGGGCTGCATTCGCGAAATCAGCCGCACGAGTGGCCGGGTGTTGAGCCGGTCGAGCAAAAGGCGCATCCGGTCCGTCTTCCAAGGTTCGTCGCTCTTGTCGTACCACCAGCCCAGCAGGGTCGGCGCATCTTCGACCAAGGTCAGATAAAGTTTGGAGTAGAAATCTCGAAAAAGTTTGTTCGTGAAAGCCAAGGCATCCACGTTGGCCACTTCGCCCACCCCCGGTGTGTTCCGGCATATTTGCTCCAAGGCCGAGGCCGCCCGCAAATGGCCGGTCCCCGCACTGGCCGAAAGAATCAAAACCTTCTTCGGACTTTTCACTCCTCAAACTCTACCCGATGTCGTTCGATCTCAAACCCCTAAAACTTCTCGTCCGGACTTCGCGCGGCTTCGGTCTAGCCAAACAAGTCCAGCTGATTCCTGTCCTTACTTGTCGGGATCGTGCTTTCCTTGGGTTTGATCCGGGCCGGCTTGCCAGCCGCATCCGTCTCCCCCGCCTCCAGACCCAAGAGAATCTCCTCCGCTCTCCGAAGCACCTCGGGGGGTAATCCAGCCAATCGCGCCACCTGAATTCCATAACTGCGATCCGCCCCACCCTCCACAATTTGTCGCAGAAAAACCACCCGATCTTGATCCTCTCTCACCGCCACCCGGTAGTTCCGCACCCCCGTGCGTGTTAAGGCCAGTTCGGTCAGCTCGTGGTAGTGGGTCGCAAAAAGAGTCTTGGCCTTCACCTCATCGTGCAGATGTTCGCCCACCGCCCACGCAATACTTAATCCATCGAGCGTGCTCGTTCCGCGCCCGATTTCATCAAGGATGACCAAGCTATCGGCCGTGGCGTTATGCAGAATCATGGCCGTCTCATTCATTTCAACGAGAAACGTGCTCTGACCCCGCGCCAAATCATCCCCCGCCCCGATCCTCGTGAAAATGCGGTCGAGAACCGGCAACTCCGCCGATTGGGCCGGCACAAACGATCCGATTTGCGCCAGCAGACAGATCAGAGCGACCTGCCTGAGGTAGGTGCTTTTCCCCGCCATATTGGGACCCGTCAACACAATCAGAGTTCCATGTTCGCCCCCAAGTTGCAGATCGTTCGGCACAAATGGTTCCGCTCCTCCTGCCAGAATCTGCTCCACCACCGGATGACGTCCCCCTCGGATTTCGATCCGCCCATCCGTCCGCATCTTCGGGCGGGCATAACCCCAACGCCGTGCCGTTGCGGCCAGACCCGCCAACGCATCCAGCGCTCCGATCGCCCCACCAGTTTTTTGAAGGGCGGAGGCGCGCGTGATGACCCGATCCCGCAACTTACCAAACAGGACCAGCTCCCTCGCCAACGCTTTTTCCTCCGCACCCAGGATTTTGGCTTCCATCTCCTTCAACTCTTTCGTCACGAAACGCTCAGCTTGTGCCAAGGTCTGCTTCCTCTCATATTCGGTGGGAACCTGATACAGATTTGTCTTGGTGATCTCGATCCCGTAGCCGGACACCTGATTGAAGCGAATTTTCAAACTCTTGATCCCCGTCCGCTCGATCTCCCTCGCCTGCAGATCGGCGATCCAACTGCGCCCCTCCCGCATGGCCGTCCTCAACTCATCCAGAACGGGGTCGTACCCGTCCCGGATCATCCCGCCATCGCGAGGGAGAGCTGGGGGTTCGTCGGCCACGCCTCGCGCCAACTCCCCAATCAATTCTGTTTCCACTTCCACCCTCCGAATAAGTTCCCCGATCATTTTTCCGGGAATCTTCCCCACGATCTTTTGCATCTCGGGAAGAGCTTCGAGAGTCATGCGAAGAGCCAGCAGATCCCGAGCTGTCCCCGGGCCTCCCGCCAACCGCCCCACTAGGCGAACCAAGTCCCGCACTTCCTTTAGCAACTCCCTAAAATCATCCAGACAACCGGCATCCTCCAAAAATCCCGCCACAGCCTCGTGCCGGGATTCAATCTCTTGGGCCTCCCGCAGGGGCCGGACCAGCCATCCTCTTATCTCCCGACCTCCCATGGCTGTCACCGTCTGATCGATCGCCCGGATTAGACTGGTGTCCGCTCCCGTGGACGCCGAGACCAGCAACTCCAGATTTCGTTGCGTAGCCGAATCCAATCGGAGGCAATCATCCGAACGGAACGGCTTGGGAGCTTGCAGGTGTTTGGCCGCTCCTTTCAGCGTCTCGGTCAAATATCGCACCAAGGCCCCGGCCGTACCCACCGCGGGTCCCATTCCACGACAGCCGAATCCATCCAAGCTTTGCACATGGAAATGGTCACAAAGAAGGGTTCGTCCCACATCCTCCTCTAAAGTCCATTCCGGTACGCGGGTCACGGTCGTGCTCCGTTCCACCCATCCTGGAATCTCCTTTTCTTCATCTGCGATGAGAATTTCCGCGGGATTAGTCCGTCGTATCTCCTCCCGACAGGCGGTTTCGTCTTCCAGTTCGGCCAGACGCAAATCTCCTGTGGTTGCATCGAGCAGGGCGAATCCCCACTTCGCTTGTTTACCTTCCCCTCTCCGCACGGCCGCAAGCCAGCGCGGGAGTTTGGGCTCGGCCAGTTCAACCCCCACGGCACAGCCCGGACTGAGGATTCTGGTAATAGCCCGCTCCACCATCTGCCCTGTCCTCACCTCTCCCACCTGATCGCAGATCCCCACTCTGCGCCCTGCCGCCAGAAGTTTGGTGATGTAGCTCTCGGCCGCGTGATAAGGCAGACCGCACATGGGAATGCCGTTTCGCTTGGTGAGGGTCAGATGAAGCAACCGCGCCCCCTCATTGGCATCCTCGAAAAAGAGTTCGTAGAAATCGCCGAGGCGGAAAAAGAGCAAAGTATCCTTGGGCACTTGACCTCTCAGCCCTTGGTACTGCCTCATCATTGGAGTGGATCCTTCCGCCATCCCTTCGTTTTCCCCTACTCCACTCGCAACCTCAATGCGCAACGAGGTTGACTGTGCATAGGCTTGGAAGCAGTGGGGTAAACTCTCAAACCTCAAAACCCAAGGTATCGCGGTCTGTCCCTAGAACGCATACGTCGGATCTTCAGTTTTGTTCGTACAGCTAGGCGACCTCGGAGATGTCGCCGCTACCTAAGCCTTCAATTCTCAGTCTTCTGACTTCAACTTAAACTTAATCTTAAACTCGCGGTCATCCGCGTCCGCGTCCCGCGACCGCGGGAAAAAATCCAACATCCAAAATCAAAAATCATCTGGCGGCCCCCCTAATCTCCTTCACCCCTTTCTGTTTACCCCTACCATTTTCCCATGCGCATCATTATCACCGGTCTGGTTGGCCAGTACCCCTTCGGCGGGGTGATCTGGGACTATCTCCAGTACCTGTTTGGTTTTCAGGCTCTGGGGCATGAGGTCCTCTACTTGGAAGATTCCGGAGCCTGGCCCTACGATCCCGAGGCCGGAACAATCACCGACGACTGCTCCTTTGCCCTGAAATCCCTGCGAAAAATCTTCGGGGATTTTGATCTCTCCGACTCCTGGGTTTATCGGAATGGGGCGGATGGGAAGTTCCACGGTGCCGGAGAAAAGGTCGCCCGCGAATGGCTTCGTCACGGAGATCTGCTTGTCAATGTTTCCAGCGCGGGTTGGCTGCGGGACTACGATCTTCGGGTCGGCCATAAAATGTTTATCGATGGGGATCCGATGTTTTGCCAAATCGGCCTGCTCGATGGTTCCGACCCCCAGTACGCCGGCCGCCTGCGCGATCACGACAGCCACTTCACCTTTGGACTATCAGTCGGGCAGCCAGGTTGCCCGGTGCCTGTCGATGGGATCACTTGGAAACCCACCGTCCAGCCAATCGCCCTGGATCATTGGCCCGTCACACCTACTCCCCCAGATGCCCCATGGACCACTGTGATGAATTGGGCCAGCTACCAACCCAAGACGTGGGAAGGACATCCGTTTGGGCAGAAGGATCTCGAGTTTAAAAAATATTTCGAACTACCAAAACGGACTCCCGCCCATCTGCGCATCGCCATGGGTCTTGGGGTGGATGGGAAACGTCCGGCGGAACAACTCCGCAAAATAGGCTGGGATCTGGTGGAACCGCAGGAGGTCGTTCCCGATCACCTCACCTACCGGAAATTTCTCCAGGATTCTGCTGGAGAGTGGAGTGTGGCCAAGCACGGGTACGTGGAAGGCCGGACCGGTTGGTTCAGTTGCCGGAGCGCTTGTTACCTGGCCCTCGGCCGGCCCGTGGTGGTGCAGGAGACGGGCTGGACTCGTCACCTTCCAGTAGGACACGGAGCTCTCGCGTTCTCCAGCGTGGAGGAGGCCGCGGAGTCAATCGCGCGGGTCAATCAGGACTACGCTCTGCACTCCAAGGCGGCACGGCGTATGGCCGAAGAACATTTTGAAGCAACCCGTGTCTGCCGAGAACTTTTGCGAGCGATGTAGCCCTTTCCGCGGCTAGGATCCGTCTCCATTACCAACCCGAAATGACTCAGAAAAAATAAAACAACCCCTTGGGAGTTATGTATATCCACCTGTCCGACAGCGTTTTAAGGCCTATATACGCAACTTTTTGGAAATTCTTACCCCTAGTTTAATAATATTGTTCTGATTGAGATGCTTTTTCCATATGTCGGGCTATAGCTACTAAATGTCCAGATTGCGGATTCTCGTACGCCTCGCGTTGTGCTGGGGGGCTTTCTCCCTACTCGCCCTGCCCGCGCACCCCGATATTTTGCGACCCAATGCCAGTTCGCAGGCCACTGCGATTCTCGTGCAAAAACTCCTGCAAGATCACCACTTTGCTGGAAAACCTCTGACGGAAGATAAAGCCCGAGACTGGATCAAGGGTTATATGGAGGCGCTCGACTACAATCATGCCTTCTTCCTCGCAACGGATCTGCAGAACTACCAGAGCACCTACGCGCCTCAGTTGGCCCAGATGACACAACGAGGAGACATCACACCCGCCTTCGAGATCTTCGCCGGTTTCAATGGACGGGTCCGCGAGCGTTTGGCCTGGATCAAAAATCGTCTCACCCTGCCATTTGATTTTTCCACAGAGCAAAGTTACGAGATCGACCGGACCAAAGTGGGTTGGCCGGCGGACATCACCACGGCG
>CAIVGD010000103.1 GCA_903905395.1 uncultured Verrucomicrobiota bacterium | reverse complement strand
GGCATGATTTTCAGAATCTGATCCGCCGTCAGTTTCGGGTTTTCAATCAGCGCAAATAGAGCGTCAATCGTCTCGCCCAGATTGTGAGGAGGGATATTCGTGGCCATTCCGACCGCGATCCCCGTGCCTCCGTTGACGATCAGATTCGGGAATGCCGCTGGGAGAACGACCGGTTCCATCAAGCGCTCGTCATAGGTGGGAATAAAGTCAACAGTGTCCCGCTCCATGTCCGACATAAGAGCCGCTCCGAGATGATGGAGTCGGGCCTCGGTATACCGCATGGAGGCGGGCGGATCTCCGTCGATCGAACCGAAGTTTCCGCGCCCCTCAATCAAGAGATGCCGCGTGCCCCACCACTGCCCCATCCCGACCAGAGTCGGATAGATCGCCATGTCCCCGTGCGGATGAAAATTACCCATTGTTTCACCGACGATCTTCGCGCACTTCACGTGCTTTCGATTGGGTTGCACGCCCAATCCATCCATCGCGAAAAGGATCCGCCGTTGGGAAGGTTTCAGCCCGTCTCGTGCGTCCGGCAACGCCCGCGAGATGATGACGGACATCGCATAGTCGAGAAACGACTTCTGCATTTCGTCAGCGACATTGATCGGAACAACTTTTGCTCGGGCAAGGGCCATTGTTTCTCTCCCTTTCCTTTAGACGTCCAGGTTGCGGACGTTGAGAGCGTTCTCTTCAATGAAAATACGCCGGGGCTCCACCTCGTCCCCCATTAAAGTGGTGAAAATCTCGTCTGCTTTCGCCGCATCCACCAAATCCACTTTGAGGAGTTGCCGTTTCTCGGGATCCATCGTCGTGGAAAAAAGTTCCTTGGCGTCCATTTCTCCCAAGCCCTTGAACCGGGTGATCTGCACACCCTTCTTTCCCACCCCTTTCACGGCGGTCAGAATTTCGGCGATCGAAAAAATCGGCGTCTTCGTGGGCTTATCCCCTTCCCCCTCCACGCACTCAAAAAGTGGTTTGTCTTGTGCGGAGTAGTGTTCCATTTCCAGACCCTTCTTAGCGAGCCCCTGGAGAGCCTTGGCGATACTCCCCGCCTCGTAGATCTCGTAAATGCGCGCTTTGGGTCGGCTTTTGGCTTCAACCGCGCTTTCTTTCCCCTCTTTCCCCTCTTTCCCCTCTTTCCCCTCTTTCACGTCTTTCACGTCTTTGTCGTCCTTCTCCTCCTCCTCGTCTTCAATCCCCATGTTATTGCGGAACTTCGCCACCTGCTTGTCATCCATGAAATACTCGAATTTTTCTTCGGTACCTTCCCGCACCTTGGCAATGTACTTCGGAATGTCGCCGCTTTTCGGATCCCGGGCTTCCAAGTAGTCGTCGAATTTCACCCCGCGCCGCGTCACTGCCCTGGAAAGCTTTTCCAGTTCCTGCAAGGAACCCAGGATGTCGAGCAGTTGCGCCTTGCTAAAGGTTTTCTTGTCGGAAAGCCGCACGAGCGAAACTTCCTCGGTGCCCAGCTCGATGAGAATCTTGTCCAGAGTCTCGCTGTCCTCGACATACTCCTCGCGCTTCTTCCGCTTGATCAGAAAAAGCGGGGGTTGCGCCACGTAAATGTAACCCTGCGCCAGGAGTTCGGGCATCTTCCGGTAAAAAAAGGTGAGAAGGAGGGTTCGAATATGCGATCCGTCCACATCCGCATCGGTCATTAGGATGATTTTGTGGTAACGCAGGCGCCCCAGATCAAAACCACTTCCATCCGATTCCTCTCCATTCTTCTTGTCCTTATCTTCGGAGGTTCCGATGCCCGTGCCCACCGCCGTGATGATCGTCCGAATTTCGTTATTATTTAAAACCCGGTCGATGGAAGCCTTCTCCACGTTG
>CAIVGD010000102.1 GCA_903905395.1 uncultured Verrucomicrobiota bacterium | reverse complement strand
CGAGCAGAAGGCAACCGGTTACTGGGTGAAGGGCGATGGCAAGTATTATCTCCTGCTCGATCTCCCGGCCCCGGCGACGGTCCAGTTGATCGGCGCGGGCGAGCCAATGCTGTGGGACTTCCCGACGCTGAAGAAGCCGGTGAATAGCCGGCTGGAAATGAAGAACGGCGTGTTGGACGGGCACGCCGAAGGGCCCGTCGTGCTGGTGACGGGGCTGGGCGCGGACGCCAAGCCGATGGCGGGAGTTTTTAATGTGTCGGCGGAGGTCAAGGGCGCGCCGGTGAAGTCGCTGATGGACGGCCAGGCGTTTGAGGCCGTGATCCGGATGAGCAATCCCTTCGCGACCGCGGGGGTGTACACGGTTTCCGGCCCCGGGCTCCCGGGAAAGAAGGCGGCCAGCCTCGCGCCCGGCGAAGAAACGATTTTACGCGTACCGGTGACGGCCTCGGTAAACAATCCCCGCATGGAGTATCAACTTGATTCCTTCTTTGCCGCCGGCTACCGGCGGACGGTCAACATCCAGGTAAGCACGCCGGCGCGGGCAGCGTATGTTTCCACGGTCGCAGTTCAACCGGAGGCCGCGTTGGAGAACAAGTTTTCTGCCCCCAAGGTGACGGTGGATCGGGAGCAACAACGGGTGAAGGACCTCTACGACCTGGCGACGGGGAAGGCGTGGGATGGGCCGGAGGACTTGTCCGGCGCATTGCAATTTGCCTGGAACGAAAAAGGGCTCTACGTGCAGGCGCGGATTACGGATAACAAAATCGTGCCCGCGGTGGTTGGACGGCCATGGGAAGGCGACGCTATCGAGTTGTTCGTGGACGGCCGAACGAAAGACCTTGGCGATCAACTCTATGGGAAAGGGGTCCATCATTTATTTCTGCTGGCGCCGGATCCGGCGAAGCCGGGGTGGCAGCCGCTCAAGTGGGCAAGCTGGCCGAGCGAAAAAGGGGTGACGGGCCGGGCCAAGGTGGTGGACGGCGGTTATATGATCGAGGCGGAGATAAACTGGTCGTTGTTTCCGGGGCTGAAGCCGGCGCCGGGCGTGCCGATGGGGATGGACGTGGCCCTGGACGACGCCGACTACCTCAAGGGGGACAGCCCGTTGCGCATTACCCAGTTGGTCTGGCATGGGACCGGGAACGATTTCCATGATGCCAGCCTGTTCGGTCTACTGGCGCTGGACACGGCGGCCGCGGTTCAATGAGGCGGCCAAAGGCCGCAACTGTTTCATATGGCCGCGGCGGTGACGCCGTGGCCGCCGAAGGAATCCACGCCCTCACGGGCGCGGCTACAGCTTGAGAGTTGGCGCGTGTCGGTGATCGGTACCATTAAGCCATGGGCAGAATTTTATGTTTTCGCGCGCAAGCGCGCATCCTACATGAAAACGATTGTGGCCACATGTAGGAAGGCCGCTTGCGGACGATGCGGTGGGAAAGATCGCCATGTAGGAAGGCCGCTTGCGGCCGATAATTGCTTCGGATGGCTAAATAGATATCGGTGATCATCGGCAAGTTCGGAAAAATGTGTCAGATGTCGGATAGAAACATACAGCTTATTCAAATTGCGCGGGACTATTGGGCGCGCCGGGGCCAGATTGACTACCACGCCGACGGACTCGAAAGCTACGTGTTGCTCAAACTGCTGGAGGGGG
>CAIVGD010000101.1 GCA_903905395.1 uncultured Verrucomicrobiota bacterium | reverse complement strand
TCCCAGTTGAAGTTTAAGATTAAGTTGAAGTCAGAGAAGAAAGAGAGTGGGAATGTGTGAAAGTCCTAATGTGCGAATCCCGCAGTCGCGGGACAGAATCCAGCCAGCCACGCCGAATGGAAAAGAACTCGACTCGGGCTTGGGCGGGGAGGAATGATTTCGAATGGCTAAAATGGACAAGGCATCAGGGGAGGGTTCTTTCGAGGAAAATCTGCGGCAATTGGAGTCGTTGGTGGAGCAGATGGAGTCTCCGGAACTACCTCTGGAGACCATTGTGGAGAAGTATGAATTAGGGATGAAACTGGTCACCGCATGCAGTGAAAAACTGAAGGCGGCAGAAAAACGCATCACATTGTTGACCAAGAAGAAAGATGGATCCATTCAAGAGAGTGAGTTGGATGAAATCGGAGAAGAAACTCCCAAATCCATGCATGGAAAGAAGTCTGGTCGGGGAGCTTCTGATCTGCTCATCTAACTAGCTTCTCATGGCCACTCCTCTGCTGGATACAATCAAGGGCCCCGCCGATGTTAAGAAGCTCCCATTAGAAGCGTTGCCGCGTTTGGCCGAAGAAATTCGGGAAGAACTCATCAGCGTCCTGAGTAAAACAGGGGGTCATTTGGGCCCCAATCTCGGTGTGGTGGAGTTGACCATCGCGTTACACCGGGTTTTCGATACGCCGACCGATCATTTTATTTTCGACGTGAGCCATCAGGCCTACGTCCACAAGCTACTCACCGGCCGGCGCGATCGGTTTCACACCATCCGGCAACAGGGAGGTCTGAACGGGTTCATGCTCCGGACAGAGAGTTCTCACGATTGCTTTGGCGCGGGACACGCCGGGACGGCTCTTTCTGCCGCCTTGGGGATGGCCTCGGCCCGGGATATGCGGGGAGGGAAAGAGCATGTAGTATGTCTGGCTGGAGATGCCGCTTTCACCTGCGGAATTACTTTCGAGGCATTGAACAACGCCGCTCATCACACCAAGCGGCTGATCACGATCCTCAACGACAACAAATGGTCGATCGACAAGAATGTCGGGGCGATTGCCGGCTACCTGAACAAGATCACCACGGATTCACGTTTCATTCATCTGCACGACAGAGCGGCCCACTTCATCGAGAAACTTGGAGGAGAAAAGGCCCTTAAGGTCGCCCGCAGAGCGGGGGAGCACGTGAAGGGGATGATCTTTCCCAGTGTGATTTTTGAGGAACTTGGCGTGACTTACTACGGACCGGTGGACGGCCACGACATTCATAATCTCATCAAACTACTGGAGTTCCTGAAGATGCAGAATTCTCCCGTCATCCTTCACGTGGTGACCACCAAGGGGAAGGGATTCGAGCCGGCCATGGCCAAGCAGAAGAAGTTTCATGGCCTCGGACCGTATGATCCGGAAACCGGAGAAACCAAGTCGCTGGGGCAACCCACCTACAGTGAAGTGTTTGCCGATCACCTCTCGAAGTTGGCGGACAACGATCCCCGAATCGTAGCCATCACCGGGGCGATGCCCAACGGTACGGGACTTGACCGGTTTCAACCCAAGCACTCCGACCGCTATTTTGATGTGGGGATCGCGGAGGAACATGCGGTTCTTTTCGCGGCAGGTATGGCGACGAAAGGGTTCAAGCCGTTCTGTGCGATCTATTCAACCTTTCTCCAGCGGGCTTACGACCAGATCATTCACGATGTCTGCCTACAAAACCTACCGGTCGTATTTTGCATGGATCGGGGCGGCCTCTCGGGGGACGACGGTCCCACGCATCACGGGCTATTCGACATCTCCTGCCTGCGTGGCGTGCCGAACCTGATTCATATGTCCCCGAAGGACGAGGACGAATTTGTCGACATGCTTTACACCGCAAGTTTGCATCCCGGGCCCGTGGCGATCCGTTACCCCCGGGGGACCGGACCGAATGTGGCGATCAAGAAAACCCCGCTCGCCCTCGCGATCGGAAAAGCCGAGGTGATCCGGCATGGGCAAAAGGTGGTGATCTGGTCCTATGGGCAGATGCTTCCGATGGCTATGCAACTTTCCGACGAGTTAAAGAAGGAAGAGGGGATCGAGGCCGCCGTGATCAACGCCCGATTCGCCAAACCGATCGATACTGCTCTGCTGGAACTTTTCGCCCAGAGTGCGGACGTGATCGTCACTTTTGAGGACCATGTGATCAAAGGCGGTTTCGGCAGTGCCATACTTGAAGAGCTTTCCAACAAGGGAATCACGACACCGGTGATACGGATCGGCTGGCCGGACGAGTTTATCGAGCACGGAAAGCCGGAGGATCTTCGACTAAAATACGGACTGAGCGTGACGGCTGCCAAGGAGAAGCTCCTCCCGCATTTGGCGCGGATCAAGGGGACGGCACACAAGTTGCAATCGACTGCCGCCTGATCCCCGTGCGAATTCCGGTTGTCCTATCCACCCCGTGAAAATTATTCTGGCTTACTCTGGAGGGCTCGACACTTCGGTTCTCCTCGCCTGGCTCAAGGAAACCTATCGGGCCGAAGTCATCGCATTTTGCGCCAACATCGGGCAGGAGGAGGAGTTGGATGGACTCAAGGCCAAGGCCAAAAAATCTGGCGCGGCAAAAATTTATATCGATGATTTGCAGGAGGAGTTTGCCCGCGACTTCATCTTTCCGATGATGCGGGCTGGGGCGATCTATGAGGGGCAGTACTTTCTCGGTACTTCCATTGCCAGGCCCCTGATCGCCAAGCGGATGGTGGAAATTGCGAAAAAAGAAAATGCGCAGGCGATCGCACATGGGGCAACAGGCAAGGGGAACGACCAGGTGCGGTTCGAACTGACTTCCGCGACTTTGGCTCCGGGGTTGGAGGTGATTGCACCTTGGCGGGACGAGAGATTTCGGAAGCGATTTCCCGGGCGGGCGGAGATGATCAGGTATTGCGAGCAGAGGAAGATTCCCGTGCAAGCCACCGCCAAGAAACCGTATTCGATGGATCGGAATCTACTCCATATTTCTTACGAAGCGGGGATTTTGGAGGATCCGTGGTTTGATGCTTTTGCGCCGGCGAACAAGAAGATGTTTACCCTGTCGGTCGCGCCGGAAGACGCTCCGAACAAAGCGGAGTATGCCACGCTGGATTTCCGAAAGGGGAACTGCGTGGCGGTGAATGGGAAGAAGCTTTCTCCCTTGGGCGTGATGCGGGCTTTGAACAAGCTGGGCGGGAAACATGGAGTGGGGAGGGTGGACATGGTGGAGAACCGGTTTGTGGGAATGAAGAGCCGGGGCGTTTATGAGACTCCGGGCGGAACCATTCTGCATTTCGCCCACCGACAGATGGAGAGTCTGACGATGGATCGGGAGGTCATGCATCTGCGGGATGGACTGATTCCGAAGTATAGCGAGCTGGTTTATTACGGCTTCTGGTTCTCACCGGAGAGGGAAGCACTGCAGGCATTGGTCGAGGAGAGTCAGAAGAATGTCACGGGGACTGTGCGGGTGAAGTTGTACAAGGGTGGGATATATGCGGCGGGTCGGAAATCCCAGGTCAGTCTCTACAATCCGGACATCGCGACAATGGAAGCGGATCCAACTCAGGCGTACAATCAGGACGACGCGACCGGCTTTATTCGTCTGAATGGATTGCGGTTGAAAGTAGGCGCGCGGGTGGCGCGGGGAAAAAGGGGTTAAGAGACGCGGCTGACGCCGGCAGGAGCAGTTTAAGTTTAAGATTAAGTTTAAGTCAGAGGAGAAGTTGTGCGCGATTGTAGGGCGGGCATCCTGCCCGCAGTTCGGATAGGTGGGGCGGTGGAGAATGATTTTTAATTTTGGATTTTTGATT
>CAIVGD010000100.1 GCA_903905395.1 uncultured Verrucomicrobiota bacterium | reverse complement strand
TTCTGCACGATTGAGCCAAACGTGGGCATGGTGACGGTTCCAGATGTCCGCTTGGATTGGTTGGCCAAACTTACGGCTAGTGAAAAAATTACGCCCGCCTCGATCGAACTGGTTGACATAGCCGGGTTGGTGAAAGGAGCCAGTCAGGGAGAGGGCTTGGGAAATCAGTTTTTGACCCACATACGGGAGGTGGACGCGATTATTCAGGTGGTGCGCTGTTTCGAGGATCCGGACATTCACCACGTGGCGGGAACAGTGAATCCATTGCGCGATATCGAGACGATCGTGACGGAATTGGTTCTGGCGGATCTAGCGGCGGTTACCAAGCGTCTGGATAAACCGGGCAAAGCCGCCAAGGCCGGGGATACCACCGCCAAGGCGGAATTGGCTCTTCTGGCGAAACTGAAGCCCCATCTGGATCAGGGATTACCAGCCCTCACCATGGAAATGAATGAGGATGAGGCCAGATTGGTGAAGGGATTCTTTCTGCTGACTTCCAAACCGACTCTTTTTGCGAGCAACGTGAAGGAGGAGGAGCTGGGGGCGTTGACCCAAGGAGGGCGCACAGGAAAAACAGGGGAGCAAGTGGCGGAGGTGGAGGAGTACTGCCGGACACGATTGGCGAGCCGATCGGTCATCGTGAGCGCACAGATCGAATCCGAGTTGGTCGACCTTCCCGAGCAGGAAGGAAAGGAGTATCTCGCCAGTTTAGGGGTGAAGGAGTCGGGCGTCGGCGCTCTTATCCGGGCCACGTATGATCTTCTAGGATTGCGGACATATCTGACCACCGGCCCCGACGAAACCAGGGCTTGGACGATTCATGTGGGTGACAAAGCCCCACGGGCGGCGGGGGTGATTCACACCGATTTCGAGAGGGGATTTATTGCGGCCGAGACGGTGGGATACGCCGAGCTCCAGGCGGCAGGGACGATGCACAAAGTGAAGGAAGCGGGCAAATTGCGGGTGGAAGGGAAGGATTATGTCGTTCAAGATGGAGATGTGATGGAATTTAGGTTTAACGTGTAAAAGGAATTACACATTGAAGAACATCCTCCACTTGATCCGGCATCCCGTGGTGCAGCACAAGCTGAGCCTGATGCGAAAAAAGACGACGAGCGTGACGGAATTCCGCGCCCTCGTCAGCGAGGTGGCAATGTTGATGGCTTATGAGGTGACTCGGGATCTGCCGTTGACGCAGGAAACCATTATCACCCCAATGGAGCGGATGAGGGCTCCGGTGTTAAAAGGAGAAAAGATAGTCTTGGTGCCGATTTTGCGGGCAGGGATGGGATTACTGGACGGGATGCTGAGGATTTTTCCATCGGCGAAGGTGGCGCACATCGGGATTTACCGCGATCACCGGACGTTGGAACCGGTGGAGTATTACTTCAAAGCCTCGAAGACTTTACGGGGGCGTGATTTGATCCTGCTTGATCCGATGCTGGCGACGGGGAACTCGGCGGTGGTGGCTGTGGACCGGCTCAAAGGGGCGAAAGCGCGGTCGATCCGTTTCATGTGTCTCGTTGCGGCGCCAGAGGGAGTTCGGACTTTTCAGAAGAGTCATCCCGATGTGCCGATTTATACGGCGGCGGTGGATAGAAAGCTTAATTCTCGCGGATACATTTTGCCTGGACTGGGCGATGCGGGGGACCGGATTTTTGGGACACTGTAGAAGTAGCGTTCGGCTTTTCGCTCTCCATTTTCAAGCGACGGTGCGGCGGAGCCGCCAGGAACCAGTCATAACTACCTGATAGGAGTAGGGGTCAGTCCTCAAGACTCAAGTATTTGTGCCGTATTTTCAGTCGCAACCATTTAATATAAGCCTGATTTGAGTCTTGAGGACTGACCCCAAATTTACCCCAAATTTAGGGTTGGACTATGCTGAGGCGAAGAAGAACGACTCCGCCAATGACGAGAAGCAGGCCGAGAACTTTGATCCAAGTGAAGCTCTCGCCGAACGCGAGGATGCCCACCACGGCGATCAAGGCGGTACCGACGCCCGCCCAGATGGCGTAGACGATGCCGACTTCCAGCGTCTTCAGGCAGATTGCCATTAGGGAGAAACTGGAAAGGTAAAAGAGCACGACACCCATGACGGGGAAAAGGCGGGTCATCCCATGGGAGAGTTTGAGGCAGATGGTTCCGATCACCTCAAGCAGAATGGCGGAAGAAAGAAGAAACCAAGGATTCATCGAGGCACCCTACGAGAGGGATCTTAGGTGGCAACTGCGTTCCACGTTTTCATAGGTTGGGCGAGCCGAGGGAAGAGGTTTGCCCGGTCGATCGGAAACGATAGTCTCCCAATCCTATGCCATCTGGACTGATAAAGTTTTCCGCATGTCTGCTGTTTCTCTTTTTGGCCGGCTGTGGCAATGGGGAACGGCAATTGCGGGAGGCGAAGAGGAATGTGGTCATGGTGGAAGTCACCGCCCAGGCCTGGGATTACCGCCTGCCGTGGAATCCGGGCACGGTTTGTTCCAGTCGGGGCGCCGGGTTCGTGATTGCAGGGAAGAGAATTCTGACCAACGCGCACGTGATCAGCGGCGCGCGCAATATCACAGTGCAAAGGGAGGCGGATCCGCGCAAATACCCCGGAAAGGTGCTCTACGTCGCCCACGACTGCGATCTTGCGGTGGTGCAAATCGAGGACCCTGAGTTTTTTGCAGGAACCTCTTCTTTGGTTCTGGGAGGGGTTCCTAGTTTGGAATCCGTCGTGAGCGTCTATGGGTTTCCGATCGGTGGGGACCGGTTGTCGGTCACGCGGGGCGTGGTGAGCCGGATCGATTACAACTCCTACACGCACTCGGGGCGCGAATCCCATCTGGCCATCCAGATCGATGCCGCCATCAATCCTGGAAATAGCGGCGGGCCCGTGATGCAGGC
>CAIVGD010000099.1 GCA_903905395.1 uncultured Verrucomicrobiota bacterium | reverse complement strand
CGCTGAAGGGCCAGCCACCCATGCGGGGGAGTCGATGATATCGTTGGGGTTCGGGCAGTTCGTCGATGACCTGATTCTCGACAAGATAACGACAACCGCTCTCGATCACCTTATGTGGAGCTAAGTTCGAATCGAGGTGGTTCATTCCTTGCAGGGTGAAGGCGGTGTCCCAGACCTTGGAAGAAGTGAACCCTTGGCAAGCGGTGTAATCCGGGAATTGCCAAAGGTAACGTGGGAGTTCGCGCCAACTGCGATCGACAAGGTCTGTCTTTCCTTCGACAAAATGAGCCAAGGTGTTGTAGCAGGCATTGACGGGGGCTTGGCGGGTGAAATCGGAATGCTCGTCCTCGTAGCAGATGTGCTCGTAGGCCAATCGCAGGGCTTTTTGTCGGATCGAGGAAGGAATCCATTTTTCAAGGACGCGCACGATGGGCATGGCCAGACGAACGATCAGACTTTCCGGAACGAGGTGATCGGTGGGCGCGAGATCCGCCCGATGCCGTGGCCAGTCGATCGTCTCGAAGCCCTGCGGAAAGAGTTCGGTGCGGAGTTCGCGGAGAAGGGGATCCAAGGGGGTCTGCCAGCGGCGGCCATAAAAGTAAGCCATCGGCAGGTAAACCATCCGCACGTATCCGGAAATGTTGATGGGTTGGGCCGGAAACCATTTCGGAAGGAGATAAAGTTCCGGCGGAACAGGGGTGACGCCTTCCCAGCGGTAGAGGTTGAGTACGGAAAGAATGAACTTTCCCCAAGCGGCGCCTTTCACTGGCGTTCCCGACGAATGAATCCAGTCGCGCATCCTGATGAGTTCCGGTCGATCCGGTTTTTCTCCCAAAAGACGGAGGGCCACATAGGAAATGGAACTGGTGAAGACGGCGCCGCGGACCGATTCCTCGTGCAAACCTACCGAGCCATCCGGGAGTTGGGGTTTGAGGAGGCCTGCGGCAAATCTTGGACGATCCGTTTGCGAAATCGGGCGATGGGTCAGGTAGGCGGTGATGACGTAGAGCGGGAGAAGAAAGTTGGGGCCGGTGTAGGGAACGTGCCAACTCCCGTCGGCGATTTGAGTGCGTTCGAGAAAAGCGAGGAGGCGGCGGGTGGCTTCCGTGACAGGAGAGCGAAGATCGGATCCGCCGCTCATCCGCCCTTTTCGACTTTCTGGATACGGGCGATGGTTTGGGCGTGGAAAATGCCGGTCAGATGTCCGACAAAGTCGGAAAGGGAAGGAGCACTGGGTTGGAGGAGTGGGCGAAGATCGAGAGCGAGAACCACTTCCTCAGCGTGATCGGGGGCATAAGCATCGCCGAAAGTGGCTTGGGCACGGCGACGGCCGGCGGCGGCCAGGTCGTATCTTTTTCCTCCCTCCACTTGGGAGCGAAAGACGCGAAGAAGAGAGGAGCCGAAATCGGTGGGAGCCGCGCAGGGGAGCCGGACGAGGTGAGGGTGGGGCACCCAATCGAGATCCCCCCAAACTTCGCAACCATAAATCTCCTTTGGGCGAGAAGACTCGGGCAGTTGGCGTAGGGCTTCGAGGCAGGCGAGCAGGACGGCGATATGGGTTTCGTGCCGGTCGGCAGGATTGTGAAGATAGACAACGCGAGGTTTTGCCGCTTGAAAAATCTGGAGGAGATCGGAAACGACTTTGGATCGGTCTGCCTGACGGACTTGGGGGCTGGGGTAGTTGAGCTGGATCACGGAGGCGTAGTGGCCGAGATCGGCGGCGTGATGTTGTTCTTTCCGGCGGAGGGCGATGAGTTCCGAATCGGTGGTTTTGGCGAAGGGACCGGTGCGCGGGGCTCCGGCCCCATCGGTGACCACCACACCGGAGAAGTGGTCTTGGGGGTGGGCGTGGCAGGAGGCTATGCCGGGAAAGGCGAGAATTTCCAGATCGTCCGCGTGAGCACCGATTCCGAGATGGGTGGTGGAAGCAAGACCGGCGAGGGGATCTTGGCCGCGGGGGGCGTAGAGGTGGGCATTGGGTTGAGAAAATTTCATGATCGGG
>CAIVGD010000098.1 GCA_903905395.1 uncultured Verrucomicrobiota bacterium | reverse complement strand
GACGAACAGCACCATCAGCAAAATTCCTGCCCCCGTGACAAACATCGGATAAATCAAAGCTTGAATGACACGCGCCTTCAGATCGCTCAGCTTTTTCAAATAAAGCACCTGCCTTTGCAAAATCGGCCCAAGCGCCCCGCTCACCTCTCCCGCCGATACCAGATTGCAGTACAGATCGGAAAAACTAGCCGACGCTGACCTCAACGCCCGGGAAAGACTGGTTCCCTCGCGCACTTGCTGTCGCAAACTTTGCGCCACCGTCTTGAGGGTCGAAACTTCCGATCTCTGCTCCATCATTTTTAGCGCCCCCTCCAACTGCAGACCCGCATCGAGCAGATCGCCCAGCTCTTCGGTGAAGGAGATAATCTGATTCTCCGTCATCGGTTGCTCTACCGCTGTGACGCCCCCGCTGCCCGCCGCCGAAACCGATCCCGCCACCCCCTCCTGCTGGAGTCGCAACGGTTGCAACTTCAACCGCCCGAGATTCGCCAGAGCCTCCTGCCGGGTTTTTGCCTCGATCGTCCCCCGGGTACGGACCCCGCCTGCCGCTAACGCTTCGTAGGTGAAAGTTGCCACGTCAGCCTCCCTTATTCCTGCCCGCCTCGATCACAGTCACCCGCACCACCTCTTCGATCGTGGTCGTACCTTCCGCCACTTTGTCCCATCCATCATCCCTCAAATTACGCATCCCTTGGGAGCGTGCCATCTCCCTGAGAGCCGCGTTGGATTCCTTGCGCGTGATCATGTCCTGAAGTTCAGGTGTCACGAGGCAAATTTCAAAGATGGCCCGCCGGCCCTGATAGCCCGTGTGGCGGCATCGGTCGCAACCCACCGCCC
This sequence comes from uncultured Verrucomicrobiota bacterium, assembly GCA_903905395.1. Classification (GTDB taxonomy): domain Bacteria; phylum Verrucomicrobiota; class Verrucomicrobiia; order Methylacidiphilales; family Verrucolacustridaceae; genus Verrucolacustris. The sequence continues at coordinate 6,657 of CAIVGD010000098.1, read as the reverse complement.
GGTAAGCCGTGGCCGCCTTCTCAGGTGGAATTTCAATCTCTTTGAGGTACTCCTCCGGATACCGACCCGGCTCGCAGCACCATGGGCAGAGCACTCGGACCAACCTCTGGGCGATGAATGCCCTCACGGAAGATCCCACGAGAAATGGCTCAATCCCCATATCCACCAAGCGAGTGATCCCCCCGATCGCATCATTGGTGTGCAGAGTCGAGAAAACCAGATGCCCCGTCAGAGCCGCGCGGATCGCGATCTCCGTTGTCTCCACATCGCGCATCTCTCCCACCATAACGACGTTGGGATCGCCCCGCAGAATGCTCCGCAGTCCTGCCGCAAAAGTCAGATTAATTTCCGGCTTAACCGCGATTTGCACCACCCCGGGAATTTTGTTTTCCACAGGATCCTCGATCGTCACTATCCGCCGGTCCTTCGTATTCAGCGAAGCGAGAAACGTGTACAGGGTCGTCGATTTTCCCGAACCCGTCGGCCCGGTGATCAGCACGATCCCGTTGGGCAGGGCGAGCAGACTGCGCACGCTTTCCTCGTGAGCCGGGCTCAACCCCATCTGGGCAAAATCAAATCTCTGTTGCCCAAGCAACCGGAGACTGACCGATTCCCCCGTCACCGAAGGGATGGTGGCGATTCGTACGTCGATCGGACGCCCCTCAAACTCCAAATTGATGCGCCCGTCCTGCGGAAGTCGCCGCTCGGCAATATCGAGATGCGCCATGATCTTAATCCGGGAGATGAGCGAGGCTTGGAAAAGTTTGATCCGTGGCGGAACCGGAATATTCCGCAAAACCCCGTCGATCCGGTAGCGAACCTGGAGGTCATCCTCCAGCGGTTCGATGTGGATATCCGTGGCCCTCTCCTGCAGAGCTTCCCGGATGATCTGGTTGACGAACTTGATGACGGAGGCTTCGGAATCATCCTTATCCAAGACGGTGGTTTCCTGTTCCAGATCGTTCGAGGAGGCAAATTCTCCGCCTCCCTCAAGAATTTCGTCAAAAGTTTCCGCTCCCACTCCGTACCCTCCACGCAGCCCGTCCAAAACAGCCCGCCGCGGCGCCAACATCCATTTTGTCTCCCCCTCCCAAAAGCCGGCCAGCGCCTGTCGCGCCAGATGGTCAAACGGATCGAAGCAGATCACGGGCAAAGGCTCCCCCTCGGCCGCCGTCACCGGCAAAAGTCGATACCTCAAAGCAAGCCTGGCGGGAAATTTTTCCCGGAGAGGAGCGGGAATCGGCGGAATCTCCCCCTCCCAGACCGGCATGCCCAGAGATTCGCCCAGTTTGTGGGCAAAGACCTTTTCATCCAACTGGCCGGTTTCCAGCAAAGCATTGATCATCGATCGTTGTTCGCTTGCCGCATCGGCCACCGCCTTTTGACAGACGGGTATATCTTTCGCGCCGGACTGTTCCGCCAGATCAATTAGCGCTTTGGCCAGGCTCATAACGACAGCACCTTGGCCAACCGGTCGGGATTCAGTTCTTTCAGCTCTTTTCGCACAAAAAGCCCATCCTCCCTGACTAATTTCCCGTCGAAAAAGATCCTACCCCCTCCATGGGCCCGGTCCTGCAGACTGACCAGATCCCAATGTATCTGGGATCGGTTTCCGTTATCCGCCACCTCGTATGCCTGCCCTGGAGTGAAGTGGAAGGATCCGGCGATCTTTTCGTCAAAAAGAATATCTCGAATCGGGTTCCGAAGATGGGGATTCAGACCCAAGGAAAACTCGCCCACATATCGCGACCCTACATCACTCGAAAATATCTCTTCCAGTTGGCGGCTTTTATCCCCAGCCGTCGCCTCGACGATCCGCCCGCGGGAAAAGCGAAGGCACACGTTGTCGAAGGGGATTCCGCGGTACACGGCGGGGGCATTGAAGGTGACCTGCCCCTCCACACTTTTTTTCACGGGAGCGGTGAACACCTCCCCGTCGGGAATGTTCCGCTCCCCCACGCAAGGAATCACCCCGATTCCCCGGATGGAAAAACGTAGATCTGTGCCGGGGCCCATGATGTGCACCTGATCCGTCCTCTGCATGAGGGACACCAGCGGCCTCACCGCGCGGGCCAGCTTGCTGTAATTCAGATTACAGACTCGGAAAAAAAGATCTGCAAAAGCCTCCGTGCTCATCCCCGCCGCCTGAGCCATCGCCGGCGTCGGCCAGCGCAAAACCACCCAGCGGGTGTGGTTGACCCGGCGATCCGAGACAGGTTGGAGGATTTTCCCGGCCAGCTTCTGCTTTTCCGCGGGGATATCGCTTCCTTCGAAGCTGTTCTGAGATCCTCGGAGCGCGATGTAAGCCTGCACCGCCTTCATCTTCGCCAGATTATGTTTTAGAGAGAATTTCAGGCCGGCTTCCGTCACCCCCCGTCCGATCTCCCTGGAAACCTTCCCGCAGTGGAGATGCACGAATGGCTCTGCCCCACGCCTCCGTACGGCACGGATGAGTTCCACCACGAAATCCTCCGGAATTTCAGCGGCATCGATCCAGACACGATCCCCCTTCCGCAGGGCGGTCGAGTACCCCGTGAGCAAATCCGCCAACCTCCGGTATCTCGATTCTTTCACAGAGTCCTTTCCCAAAAGCGCCGACAGCCGTAGGATGGGGGGCGGTGAACATTCATCAGAGTAAGTTTCAACCACTCTCCCTCTTTGGCAAGCTAGCCGTCGCCCTGCTTCTGCTCCACTCGATCACCCTTGCGGCGGAACCCACCCCTGCCGTCCTTGCTGGAACAGCCACCATCAAGCTCAAAAATAGCACGACGCGCCAGAATCTGGCGGGAATGGACCTGATTCTTGCCCCGACTTCCCTCATTCCGGAAGCTCGCCGTCTTCGAATGGAAACTTGGAGGACCGAGGGGCTCGCCATCCAAAGGAATGCGGGGGGAGAGGAACAGCCCGTGGGATTGCGGATTGATTTCGCCGATGGCTACAAAAACCTGGATCTTAAAGCCATGAGCCAGGCCGCGGCCAACGCGGCTACTACCCGGGCGCGTACGGAAACCAATGGAACCTTTACTTTCACCAACGCCCCTGCGGGCAAACAAGCCCTCTACGGCCAGTACAAAAGTCGCTACGCCGTGGCCTACTGGCTTCTGGAGGTCGACCTCCAACCCGGCCGCACCAATCAGATATATCTTACTGAATCCAACGCCGCGGAAGTCTTCAACCGCTTCGAAAAACCTTCATCCCCCTCCCACTAACTTAATCGGCTTCCTTATCCCTTCCCATCACTTCTTCGTCGTCAACTCCTGAAATATTCGCTCATAGCGGTCCGTCACCTTCTCCCAACTATAACTCCCCTCCGCCCTCGCCCTCGCCGCTTTACTTAATCTTTCCCTCTCCGCCGGATCACCAATCAGCACTGTTAATTTTTCTGCTAAATCCCGTTCCGGTTCCTCCCCCCCGAACGCCAGCCCAGTTTTCCCTATCACCTCCCGCGTCGCAGGACAATCGTGCCACACAATCGCATTACCAAACCCCATCTGATCCAACAATACCAGCCGCGTCGCCTCCACCGTCCCCGGTAAAACAAAAATCCCGCAGTGCGCACTCAACTCCCGGTACCCTCCTCCGTAAATCGGCCCCACGAGCTTCACCCGATTCCCCTCCATCTGGTGGAGCGACACCCCATACTCCTGCTCGTAACCCGCCCCGCCCACAATCACACACGGCCAATCGCCCAGCACCTTCCCATACGCCCGCACGAGAAGATCCGGCCGATTCTCCGGAGTCAATCTTCCCACATAGAGCACGTACTCCCCCGTCTTCAACCCGAACATCTTCAACGTCTCCTCCCCGCCACCATTCGATCGTTTCGGCGTCCCATACGACAGGTAGGTGGTTTTAAAACCATAATCCCGTTCATACCGCTCCACGACCGTGTGATTGTCCGCGATCACCACATCGCTAAGCTTCGTCGCCCACTTTTCGCTTTTCTTCAACCACCACTTCGCAAACGGATGCCACTTCAATCTCCTAAAATCATCCCCGTCCACGTTCACGATCACCCTACTCCCCGCCAGTTTTAAAATTCCCGCCAACGCCGAATTTCCCACCCCGCACAAGTACACCACATCGAACCTCCTCACCGCCGCATGGATCACCGCCAACAACGTGTGACTGATCGTCTCCAAACTCTTCGTCCGGATGCTCGGCAGATACGCAATCCGCATCCCTCGAACCTCCGCAGGTCGATCGGGATAAAGGTGTGACCGATTGTACACCGTCACCGCATGACCCCGCTCCGCCAACCTCGCCCCCAGATCCTCCACCAACGTCTCAAACCCCGAATACCTCGCTGGCACCCCACGACACCCCAAAAACGCGATCTTTTGCTTCCCCGGTTTCGGTGCTCTCACTCCTTTCGGACCCGTGCCCAGCCAGCGATCCAAAAAAGTATAAAAAAGAAACAGGCTGTTGAATTTCAAATATCGGGGAAAAAGTCGCCGTGGCTCCTGCCACAACCGGTACAACCAAGTCAGCCCCGCCTTCTGCATCCCCGCCGGCGCGAACGCCCGCCGACCCGCCAAAAGTTCAAACGCATCCCCCACCGCGATAAAAACACCTCGCGAATATCGCGGGAGGTTTTTCGCCACCCACCGCTCCTGCCGGTCACCCCCCAACGCCACCCAGATAAAATCCGCCCCGGACTTCCTGATCGTTTCAGCAAATCCCTCCTCGTCCTTTTCCGTCCACACGCGGAACGGCGGCGACAAAGTTCCGACGATCTCCACATCAGGCTGGATCTGTCGCGCCGCTTCCGAAAGTTGGCGCAGACAACTCTCCGTGCCACCAAAGAAAAAGTGTCTCCACGGCCGAGGCAGATTTTTAAGTGCCTCCTCCATAAAGTAGGGGCCGTACACCCGGTCCTGCAGGTCCGCCCCATTCCTGCGCATCGACCAGATCAGCGGCATCCCGTCCGGCAAGAGCAAGTCGAACCCCCCCAAGACCCTCCCGAAATCCGGTTGATGCCGCGCGAGGGCCACCAAGTGCGTGTTGCACGCTGTCACCGTTCCGGGTTTTTCCCGCTTGGCCAATTCCGCCACCAAGCCCACCGCTCCATGGTAATCAGTCGCCATCAACCCCACCCCCAACACCTCCACACTTTTGCTCTTCGCCACCATCCCCCTTTTTAGCCCTACACCCGCTTTAACATCCAGCTTCTTACCCTCCCCAAGCCTTGGCTCGAGTCGTCCCAGCAACGACATCTTCCGCCATCTGCATTCAATTCGGACGGCGTCCACGCATGGGCGTCCTGCATTTGTTTTATTCTTTGAGCTTTCCGGTTAGGCGTTCTCGGAGAGACCGCCCTACCTCAACGCTCCAACTTCAAACCCACATTCACACTGCCTGCATTCTGACTTCAACTTAAACTATTCTCTCCAGCCACCCTGTCTCCTGCCTCACCCAAATCGCTTCACCCCATATTCATCGAAAATCTGATCTGTAGAAATGATCTCGATGATGCAGGGGTGGATTCTCCAATGGCAAGACTGGACATCCGAGAACCCCTCCTTTATCAAAAGAATTCATGTGAATGCTCCTTCAAGGTCGAATTGATAAGAAAACGACCATGAAGTTCGAAAATAAATTCCCTATCCTATAATCCCATGCATTCAGCCATTAATTTGCCGTGTTCCCCCGATCAAATCGACGCTTTTCTAGCCGTTCCGACGGAGGGAGCCATAAAAACGCTACGCCATCTAGAGGGTGATGTTTTGATTCTCGGGGCAGCCGGGAAAATGGGCACAACGCTCGCATTGATGCTTCGCGATGGATTGGAAAGCCGGGGCAAAGTGATCGCAGTCTCGCGCTTTTCCGATGTCTCGGTGCGGGCACAATTCAAAGGGATCGAAACGATCTCGTGCGATCTGCTTGATAGGGATGCTGTGCAGATGCTACCCAATGCCCTAAACGTCTTTTATCTCGCTGGCCGAAAATTTGGAACGATATCGGATCCTGAAATAACGTGGGCAATGAATGCAGTGGTGCCGACCTATGTGGCGGAAAAGTTCCAACGCTCCCGCATCGTGGCGTTTTCGACAGGCTGTGTTTATCCTTTTGTACCGATAGGCTCGGGTGGTTCTCGCGAAGAGGATGCGATAGTGCCTTCGGGAGATTACGCAAATTCGTGTGTGGCTCGTGAGCGGGTCTTCTCTTATTTCTCCAATAAGCATGGAACTCCGCTTTGCATTTACCGGCTCAATTATTCGGTTGAGCCTAGGTATGGAGTGCTGACGGATCTGGCCGAGAAAATTATCGAAGGCAAAGAGATTAATGTAAGCATGGGATACGTAAACCTCATTTGGCAACGCGATGCAGTTGCACGGGCCATTCAGTGTATGGATGAGACGAGGTCGCCTGGAACGATCATGAATGTTGCTGGACCAGAAATCGTATCGATCCGGCATCTAGCGCAGAGGTTGGGTATCGCGCTAGGACGCGAGCCGCGATTCGCAGGCACCGAATCAGAGAGCGCATTACTGTCAAACGCCGACCGTTCGTTCCGGCTTTGGGGCTATCCGACTACCTCGCTCGATCAGATGATCGACTGGACCGCCGCATGGCTCCGCGAAGGCAATAAAACCCTCAACAAACCGACTCACTACGAAACCCGCGATGGCAAATATTAATTTGATGCCCTCTATG
>CAIVGD010000097.1 GCA_903905395.1 uncultured Verrucomicrobiota bacterium | reverse complement strand
CCCCTCCCATGGAACTTTTTGAGATGGCCGGTTGCTGAAGATCGTTCTCCCCTTTTTTTGCTTTCCCCTTCGAATCCTTGGCCGCCATGGCTTCCTTCTCCTTGGACTTCTGGTCTTCGAGCACCGCATCATCCGCCTGCTTTTTCTTGGCCGCTTCCTGCTTCGCGATCATGGCCTGAGCCGCCCAATCCTTGTCGTTACTTTTCGCCGGATCCGCCGCCGGTAGGCGCAACTTGGGAACGGAACTGGTGCTTTCCTCCATCGCCCCCGAAAGATCAGGAGTCGGCTCTGCTCTTTCGGCCTCTGGGATTTTTGTGGGAGCTTTGGCAGAAGGTAGTTCCGGAATGGTCGCTGAACTCGCCGCGCCCTCCGTTTGCGCCAAGGCCTGCAAAGGCAGAAGCCCACAACCCAGCAAAATCAATTTCCATTTCATCTGCCATCAACTTAATCCTCGGAAGCCACTCGTCAATCTCGCCCCCCCAGATCAATCCGAATAAGATCTTCCCATCGTGAACACCCCTTTGACCTCCATTTTAACACAGAGAATTCAACAGGAAGGGCCCATCCGATTCGATCACTTCATGGACGCGGCTCTCTACCATCCCGCTCATGGCTTCTACTCCTCAGGAAAAATTCGGACGGGGACTCAGGGCGATTTCCTTACCCCCGTCTCCGCTGGCCCCGTTCTGGGACAACTCCTAGCCCGCCAAGCCGACGAACTCCATGCCGCCCTCGACCGGCCCAGCCCCTTCCTCCTCTGCGAGCAAGGAGCCGACCGCGGACTCCTCGCCCACGACCTCCTCGAGGCAGTTTCCCTCCATCATCCCAAACTTCTTGCCGCCACCAAACTTCACTTCGTGGAACCCTCGCCTCATCTCGCCGACCAACAGCGGACTCATCTTGCGAAATTTCAGGACAGAGTTCAGATCTCCTGGCATAACACCATAGCCTCCTTCACTCCCGCCCAGGCTCCCGTCTTTTTTTATTCCTGCGAACTGATCGATAGCTTTTCGGTGCGGCTCGCCCGTTTCTCATCCTCCCGCTGGATGGAACGTTCCGTGATGTTTTCCAATGAACGATTTATCTGGGCCGATTCCCCTGCCCCAGCCGATCTTCTGGCCGATATTCGCCGATGGCAGATTCCAGAAATCGAGGGTTTCACCGCCGAAATTCGTCCCGCCACCGCACCATGGATCCACTCGCTCGCCGCGCAGATTCGGCAGGGAATGATTCTCACCTTGGATTACGGTATGCCGGCCACCGATCTGTACCACCCATCCCGAACGGGTGGGACGCTGACTGCCCTTCGGCGTCATGCCCAGTGCGGTGATCCCTTGCAAAATCCCGGAGATCAGGATTTGACCGCCCATGTCAACTTCACCGAGCTAAGCAGCGAAGGAACCGAGGCAGGTTTTACGAATCTTGGCTTGATTGATTTTTCCCGTGCCTTCACCAATCTTGCCACCCCTCTTTTCCACGACGACCAACCCCTGCCGAAAAAATGGACGCGCAATTTTCAACACCTAACCCATCCCGCTTTCTTTGGAAAATCCCACCACGTCCTCTTCCAGGGAAAACATCTTCCCCCCTCCTATCGCCCCAGAGCGCTTGCGTCGAATCTTCAAGCTTGTTCGTCCAGCTAGGCGCCCTCGGAGATGCCGCCTCTACCTTAGCACTCAATTCTCAGCTCCTCTGACTTCAACTTAATCTTAAACTTAAACCGGCTGTGCCGCCCCTCTCTCCTATCTTCTATCTTCTCCCGGCGGCGCTGGCGGGTGGGTCTGACCCCAAGCGTTCTTCTTCTGACTTCAACTTAATCTTAAACTGGCGGTCTTCCGCCCGTCATCCGCCTCCCTGAACGCTCAATCCTTCAGCCTTTTGGAATAATGACCCCGCGTCAACCGAAACAAAAACATTAGAACAGGAAACACGGCAAAGACGCCGCCGATTGCGACCATATCCTTGCTCCAAGCGCCACCCTCCACTTTTCCGACCCATTCAAAAACAACGACCCCAATACCGACCACGCCGATCAAATAAGCCACCGGCATGAAATATCTGGTAAACTCGTCGCTTTCCTTGAGCCGCGCCAATCGATCCCCGCGGTTCTTCCAGTTCATTTATGGAAAAACCTATAAATATTGGGATATTTCATTGAACGCATAT